>CAKQCV010000003.1 GCA_934217675.1 uncultured Prevotella sp.
TACTGTGTTTCAGTTGTCTGTTGTATTTCGCCTTGACAACGAAAGCCTTCACGGCAAGTGTGCATGCAACGATGAGTAAAATTACGAGAAACAGCAACATGAAGAGATAACTCCGCTGTGTGTCGAAGGCATTGGTTGTAGTCTCCACTCTTTTGCGCAGCGACAGCAGATTGTCGGTCTGGCGTTTCATTTCGTCGTCCTGCATGAGCAATACGTTGGCATTGTCGCTCGTTACGAGAGCCGACGACAGTAGATTTTCCCTATTGAATCTTCTCTTTTCCAAAATATTTATAGCGAGTTCCATAACCTTGTCACCGCGTGTGGGGTAGATATACGAAGCCAAAAGTTCCCCGTCCCTAACCATTTGCAGTCCGCCTCCGCTTTTCGCCACGGCGTCAGTACCGAGGAATTTAATCTTGTTCAAGTCCAGGTGATGCTTCTTTGCAGCGTCCATAGCACCCTTTGCCATACGGTCGTTGTGGGCAAAGACATAGTTGAATTGTGGATGAGCAACCGACAGCAGAGAGTCTGTCAGTCTGTAAGCTCCCTCTTTAGTCCAGTCGGCATCAATATGAGCCACGACATTCATGTCGGCGTGTTTTTCCACCTCACTGTCGAATCCTTTTCTTCGTTCTATGGCAGGCGAAGAAGATTTCAGTCCGCCAATCTCAAGAATATTCCCTTTGCCTTTTATCTGTGTAGACAGAAATTTTGCTATGTCGCGTCCTATCTCCTCGTTGTCAGCACCGATATATGCCGTATATTTGTTGGAATTAGTCTTGCGGTCGAACACGATAACAGGTATTCCCTTGTCATACGCCCTGTCTATGGCTTCTGATACTTTCTCCTGAGTGGGTGCCACGATAATCAAGTCTGCACCCATATCCACAAGTTGGTTTATTTGTTCTATCTGTTTTTCGGCATTATCTTTTGCCGACAGTATTTTCATACTTATTCCATCTTGTGCAAAAGAAGCAATACGCAATTCGTCATTCATCTTGCTGCGCCAGATATCGTCGCTGCATTGCGACACACCGATTACGTATTTTGGACTTCGTTTTCCGCAAGAGTATAAAGTACAAGCCAATATTGCTGCAATAATTATTGTAGTTACGTTGCTTACTTTCATTGTTGTTGATATTTATTGTCGAGTGTATATTCCTTTGCTTTCACTCATAAAATCAAGTAGCCGAAACGAAATAAAGGTTATCAATGGCATCAGCGTTTATATCAAATGCTTTTGGTATTTATATATTGCACCCAATGTGCAGATATGCTACACTTTTGGTGCTACTTTCGTTTTTAAAAAAACTAAATGAATGGATCGAGTAGAGCCATTAAGTCAGCTTTCGACATAGCTCCGCTTTCTCTGTACAGCACCTCGCCGTTTCTGAAAAGCATGAGCGTTGGTACAGACTGTATGTTGTATTGTGCTGCAACATTGTTGTGGGCATCCACATCCACCTTGATGATACGTAGCTTGTCGCCTACTGTCTTTTTCAATTCTTCTAATACAGGGTGCATCATCTTGCAAGGCTGGCACCATGTGGCAAAGAAATCAACCAATACCAGTTGATTGCCGGATATTACGTCGTTGAATGTTTCCATAATGAAGTATTATTATAGTTTGTTTATTTCTTCAACCGACAAACCTGTTATTTGAGAAATTGTTGTAGCAGGAATACCAAGTTCTTTCATCTTTTTTGCATTATCTTGGCGTTCCGCGGCTCGTCCTTCCTCTCGTCCTTCTTCGCGTCCTTCAAGTCTTCCTTCTTCGCGTCCTTCCGCTCTTCCTTCCGCTCTTCCTTCAAGTCTTCCTTCCTCGCGCTCTGTATAAATATTGTCGCGCAGGATGACGATATTGTCAAGGTGCTTGTAATAGGCAGAACGTTCAGATTTGTTCATCCGGTTGATGGTTAACTGTTCCTTAACCTCTTCCATACCCGGAGCTTTTGCCCCTTGTGGCACGTTGCCGGTATTCAGATAATATACCCATTCCTCAAGTGAGTTCTTTGCTACGCGGTCAAAGTCGTTCACTTTCAGTATATAGTATTCAGGATAGAGGTCGCTTACGGCTTCAACATTGAATTTCTGTCTTTGAAACGGACTCAATTCCAGCAAGTCGCCGTTGTGTATGCCGCGGAATTCAGTCTTTCCGTGATACACGATGTCTGTGCCTTTGCCGAGAGAGAAATACACGATGTTCACGCTGTATATCTTTCGTACGTTTTCATAGCCCTCGCCTTTCTTTATGTATTCAGTGACAAGCTTTGAAGTGCCGAAGAGCATGCGCTGGAAATATGCATACTCCGTATTGTTTTGCACTTCAATAAGGAAAAGCTCGCCTTTTTCGTTTTCGGCAAGCATGTCCACACGGTTATACTTGTCGCTCTCGTCCTCCTGATTGCTTTCACTCTCAAGCATGTTCTTTATTTTAATTTTCATGCCGAGTAGTGTGGTGAGAAACCCCTCAAGAATCCCGAAGTTAGCTTTCTGTCTGAGTAGTCGTTTCATTGCCCAGTCAAAACGTATGTATTTACTTTCTTCCATAATGCCAGTGCTTTTATTTGGCAAATATAGTTATTTTTATTTTATCGGCAAAAACAATATTATTTAATGTTTTAATTCTTACGGTTTACAGGGAATATTTATAGAGGAACATGCCGGGTAAAAGTTGTTACAGCTACGTTGCACTGTCGTTGCAGATATGTTGCACTGTAGAAAAAACGGTATTTTTTAGTGTGTATTCTCTTTTTACATAAAAGATTGCTTTATATATAATAATGTGTAAATGATAGTTTTTATGTGCTTATGTGATAAAATTAAAGAAATAACGGTGTATTAGTAACAGTTTTATATAAAAACGTTTGTTTATATAACAATTATTGTTAATTTTGCATCTATACAAACACAAATACAACATTAAGGGACGTATTGTAATACGTATTGATAGTTGGTATTAGGTATTAAGAGAAAGTGTAAAGAGAAAGTGTAATTTTAAGAGTATCGATTATGAATAAAAGATTCGCAATCGTTATGGCTGGCACACTCCTTAGTGCGGGAGCGTTGGCACAGTCAACAGTAAAAGGTACCGTAATTTCTCAAGATGATGGAATGCCGATTGTCGGCGCCACGATTCGGGTAGAAGGCACAAACACAGGTACAGTGACAGACATTGACGGACATTTTTCCGTCGCCGTTCCGGCAAGCAACAAGAAGCTTCGCATAGAGTATATCGGAATGGAAAGTAAAACCGTAGCCGCAAATGACGGCGTAACAATTAAACTTGTTCCTTCAGAGAAAGACCTCGATGAAGTACTTGTTGTTGCTTATGGTAAGCAGAAACGCAGTGCGTTTACAGGTTCGGCAGGTGTTGTTTCTGCCGATGAACTGAAAGACCGTGTGGTTAGCAACGTTACAAATGCAATGAGCGGACAGGTCGCCGGTGTGCAGGTACTTAACAGTAACGGACAGCCTGGCAGCGATGCCACAATCCGTGTGAGAGGTATCGGTTCTATCAGTTCGAGCAACGATCCGTTGATAATTCTCGACGGAGTGCCGTATGAAGGAAACATCTCATCCATTAACCCAACCGATATCGCTTCACTTACAGTATTGAAGGATGCAGCATCCAATGCCATATATGGTGCACGTGGTGCAAATGGTGTTGTGCTTATCACAACAAAACAGGGTAACTCTAAGGAGGCGAAGGTAACTTTTGATGCAAAGTGGGGAACAAACTCTCGTGCTATTCCGCAATATGATGTTATATCGAGTCCGGGCGAATATTACGAAACAATGTTCAAGGCCCTCTATAATTCAAAGGCATACCATGGTTCTACGGCTGCCGATGCGTATGCATACGCAAACGACAATCTTTTTAATGTAGAGAATGGTGGGCTTGGCTACCAGATATACACAGTGCCGAACGGCGAGAATCTTATAGGCACAAACTTTAAACTCAATCCGAATGCCAAGTTGGGATATACCGACGGACAATATTATTATACTCCAGACGACTGGTATAAAGAGGCAATAAGTTCTAATTTGCGTCAGGAATATAATGCCACGGTGAGCGGTAAGACCGATCGCATGAACTATTATGCCAGTGTGGGGTATCTCGATGACAATGGTATCGTGACCAATTCTTCGTTTAAACGCTATTCGGCACGTGTCAATGCTGATTATCAAGCAAAGAAATGGCTCAAGGTGGGAACAAACATGGCTTATGCCTATTCCGACAATCAGTCGCCATACGGACAGACTTCTGATAACTGGGGCTCAACGGGAAATCTTTTCTATATCGTCAATTCCATTGCTCCGATATATCCGTTGTATGTCAGGAATGCAGATGGCAGTATAATGATAAACAGCGGTAATGGCAAGAAGACCTACGACTCTGGAACGAACACGAGCTTCCGTCGTCCGTCGCTTTCGGGAAATGCTGTCAGAGACCTCGACTATAACAGCTATCATGATTACCGCGATTTGTTTACGGGTAAATGGTATGCCAATATCAATCCTATTGAAGGACTTACACTTACGGCAAATATAGCAGCAAACATCCAGAACGACCGCTACAACTATCTGTATAGTCCGTTCGGGTCAAGCATCTCGAGCGATGGTTCAGTTTTCATTACCTCCACACGCTCCATGAGCGTGAATAACCAGTATATGGCACAATACCAGAAGTTGATTGGCGGAGTGCATAACGTAGACTTCTTGCTTGGTTATGAACAGTTCCGCTTGCGCGACCAGTACTTTGGTGGTTCTAATACCCATCTCTACGATCCGTTCATAGGGGAGCTTGACAATGCCGGCAGCGATACCGACAAGTATCTTTCGTCATACACAAACAAATATATGTCGGAAGGTATCTTTGCCCGCGCACAATACGACTACGACGGAAAGTACTTCTTCAGTGCCTCGTTCCGTCGCGACGCTTCCTCACGATTCTCGAAAGACAACCGCTGGGGCAACTTCGGCAGCGTGGGTGCAGCATGGCTGTTGACAAAAGAAAATTTCATGAAAGACCTCACCTGGATAAATTCCTTGAAATATAAAGTGAGCTGGGGTGTACAGGGTAACGACAATATCCTTTACAGTAACAAAGAGCCTAATTATTATGCCTATCGCGACCAATACACGATGACATATAACAATGGCAGCTATTCGCTTGTGATGAAATACAAAGGCAACAAGGATTTGACATGGGAGACATCATACTCGTTCAATACCGGATTTGAGTTTGAATTGCTCAACCGTAGACTTAACGGTTCGTTCGACTTCTTCTACCGCAAGACCGACGATCTGCTTTTCAATAATCCGGTGCCAGTGTCATCTGGTATCACCACGGGTAGTATTCCTATCAATGCCTTCAATGTGTCGAACACAGGTTTCGAATTTGACTTGAATGGAGTAATTATAAAAACAAAAGACATAGAATGGGCGGCAAACTTGAACCTCACCCACTATAAGAATAAGATTCTGAAGCTTACCGACGAACTTGACGCACAGGGCGGACAAAAAGGATCTTATTATATACGCAGAGTAGGAGGCTCTTTGTATGAGTCATATCTGAAACGCTTTGCTGGAGTAGACCCCGACAACGGACAGGCTCTGTATTATGTAGACCCTGATAATGGCGACTGGTCTACAACGTCAAATTATGATGCAGCACAGCTCAGCGACTGTGGCGACATCCTTCCTAAGGTTTACGGAGGCTTCGGTACAACAATCAAGGCTTATGGCTTTGACCTCTCGGCTTCGTTCTCATATCAGTTGGGTGGAAAATTCTACGACGGAACCTACCAGTCGTTTATGCACAATGGCGGTAGCGGTATGCAGGGATTCAACTGGCATAAGGATATTCTGAATGCTTGGACACCGGAGAATCGCTATACCAATGTACCGCGACTCGATGCGTCAGATGCTTGTTATCAGTTAGACAGCGACCGATATCTCGTCAGTTCCAACTATCTGAGTGTTAACAATATCACTCTTGGCTACACCTTCCCGAAGAGTCTTCTGGAAAAGATTGGAATAAGCGGACTGAGAGTTTATGTAAGTGGCGATAACCTCGGTGTAATTTCTGCACGCAAAGGACTTGACCCTCGCGAGAGCTTCGGACTCGGCAGTTCTACACATGACAGTGGCGCATCACAGAGTAGCTACTCCGTGATGAAGTCTATCGTAGGCGGAATCTCGCTCACATTTTAGTTCTATTAGTCTTATTAGTCCTATTAGTATAATAAAAAAGAAAACAACACTATTATGACACGATATAACTATAAATATATAATGATGTCATTCGCAATAGCCGCATCATTTGCAAGCTGTGCCGACATCGATGACCAGAATCCGGCAGGATACGTCATAACCGATGAACAAAAGAGTCAAACCGTTGAGGCTGTTCCGGAACGCGTAAAAGCTGATGTTGCCGGAATGTATACCATGATGGGAAAGATGGGAACATATTTTGGTGAGGATGCAAATGGTAATTATCCTCGCGATGACGATGGCGGTTATCCCTCTGTTTGTTTGTCCAACGATCTTAACGGACCGGATATGGTTTCCGACAACAGTGGCTACAACTGGTTCTCAGTAGCTTCAGAGTACACCGACCGCACGCCGAACTATGCTAATCCTCGTATGCGCTACGGATTGTTCTACAATCAGATAAAGGCAGCAAACGACATCATCGCCTCTATCGGAGAAACTACTGAAGAGACTGCCTTAAAGCAATACCTGGGACAGGCTAAGGCTTGCCGTGCGTTCAGTTATCTGAATCTCGTGCCGTATTTCCAGTTCAACTACAAGACTTCGGCAGACAAACCTGCTGTGCCTCTCGTATTGGAAACAACAACAGATTATTCAAATAATCCGCGTGCTACGGTGGCAGAGATATACACTCAGATAGAAAAAGACCTGCTCTCGGCTCGCGAACTGCTCGATGGCTTTACGCCTTCAGACAACAGTTATGTAACAAAAGCCGTTTGCGACGGACTTCTTGCTCGTACCTATCTAAGTATGGGCGAATATGCCAAGGCAGCAGAATATGCACAGTATGCTATAGATGAGTCGGGAGCAACACCTGCAACACGAGAGGAAGTGAGCCATCCTTACTTCTATGACAAGAGCGAACACAACTGGATGTGGTCGATAGCGGTGTCAACATCTGATGTAGTAAACTTTGGAGGTCCGTCGTGGCCATCACAGCTCGGTTCCTTCTCAGGCAACAGTTATACGGCATATGCTTCGCTATATCGCCGCATCAACCCGTTGCTGTATAAAAAAATCAGCAGTACGGATATTCGCAAACAGTGGTGGCTCGACGAGAACAGGTATTCTTCACTTCTCGACGGTCTTTCGTGGACGGGTATCGTGAAAGATGGAAGTACGGTGACGGCAACAGGACAAGATATTGTTGATGCTGTTTATCCAGATGTTAAAACTGCCTTCACGACATATACCAATGTGAAGTTTGGTATGAAGAGCGGCATCGGAAGCACTACAAACAACAACGATTGGCCACTGATGCGTGTGGAGGAGATGTATCTGATTAAAGCCGAGGGACTTGCCATGAGTGGAAGTCTTGGCATGGGAAAGCAGGTGCTTGAAGACTTTGTGAAAGCTTATCGCGACCCTTCATACACCTGTACTGCATCTGACGAGAAGTCATTTCAGAATGAAGTATGGTTCCAGCGTCGTGTTGAATTGTGGGGTGAAGGTTTCTCTATGTTCGACATTATGCGGCTTGGCAAGCCTGTGGTTCGCTTCCATGGTAGCGACAAGGGTATCTGGCCAGATGCTTTCTGCTTCAACATCAAGGCTAACGACGGTTACCTGCTTATGCGTTTCTCACAGAAAGAAACAAACAACAATAGTGCTATTGTGAACAATACCGAAGGGACACTGCCAAGTTCAATGCAGAATCCAAATCTTACAGATGGTGTTACAGATTAATGAATGAAAGAAAGGAATAATGATATGACAAAATATAGTAGATTCATAATATTTCCACTGCTTGCAGCAGTCTTTGCTTTTTGCTCTTGCAGCGATGACGATGAATGGTCGGTAGGCAAACAAACCAATGCCGCAGGGATTAATGTTTATCTGCCAAATGTAGATGGATCATCAATAGCATTGGCTCCAACAGAAAACTCGTTCACTCTGACTGTAGCGAGAAGTACCGAAAGCGGTGAACTTACCGTACCCTTGAAAGTGGCAAATGCCAATGGTTACGACAAAGATGGCAATTCGCTGTTCTCTGTGCCAGAGAGTGTTACTTTTTCAAATGGCGAAAAGGAAAAGACAATAACAGTTTCTTGTTCCGATAATATGGATATGTTCAAGACGTACAATCTTACGGTTATTATACCAGAGGAATATACCAAGCCATATTCTGTTGATGCCGACAACATGCCACGCAAAGAGCTTAATATCATAAAGGAAGACTACAAGACTGTTGCCTCTGGAAAATACTATGCAGATTTTTGGGGTGATGACAATGGAATTCCGTATGAAGAAGAGGCAACGCTTGAGTATTCGGAGATAAAGAAGATGTACAGGGTGAAAAATGTTATATTTGGACAGACCTTCACTTTCAGTATCGGTGAAGATAACAGTATAGAGTTTGGCGATTCAAAATATAGCACAGGGTATATACATCCGTCGTACGGCGAAATATACATCTCTCCTTCTGAGAATGAAGAATATCCTTCATATTACGATCCAGATACAAAAAAATATTATTTTGGTTTTGAATATACTGTCAGTGCAGGCTCTTTCGGAGACTATTATGAATGGTTTAAGGTAGCAGAATAAAAAATTCATATCTACATAAATTCCCTTTATTTGCGGAGCGTTGGTTATATAAAAATGCCAATGCTCCTTTTTATTATATGCAATAATGTGAAAAGAACAATTAGCCTTATAACAGTGGTGACAGCAGTCTTACGAGCGATTCCCACAGACGGTTGACAAACGGACGCTTTTGACTTATCATCCTAAGAGTCACGTATGTGCTTTTCTTTATATCATTCATGAAAATTTGCTTGAAGCGTAGAGCCGTTTGCCTGTCGTAAATAAAGGCATTAGCCTCAAAATTGTTTTCAAAGCTACGGAAATCAATGTTAGTAGAACCACATGTGCATACACTGTCATCACAAATCAGAAGCTTTGAATGGTTGAACCCACCGCGATACAGATATACCTTCACTCCTGCCTGTATTGTTTCAAAGACATAAGAACGGCTTGCCCATTCCACGAATTTTGCGTCACCCCTTCGCGGAATCATTATGCGTACATCGACCCCAGCAAGTGCAGCTATGCGCATTGCTGACATTACAGCTTCAGTTGGCAAGAAATATGGCGTTTCCATATATACATATTGGCGTGCTTCAAGTAATATTCTGACATACCCTTGCATGATATCTGGCCATGGACTCACCGGACTACTTGTCACAATCTGTATTATAATATCATTTTTTATGCTTCCCGACAGTTCCGGATAATATTTCCTGTCGGTTATAAGTTCCCTTGACACAAAATACCAATCCACGAGAAAAGCCCTTTGTATAGCGTAAACAGCACCTCCTTGAATCTTCAGATGAGTGTCACGCCATTTCTGTTTGCCATTGCCCACGATATATCTTTTTGCGATGTTCATTCCGCCGATGAATCCAACTTTACCGTCTATAACGCAGAGTTTACGGTGATTGCGGTAATTCACCTTGCTTGTGAAAGCCGGGAACATCACAGGCATGAAAGGCTTTACCATGACACCGGCATCACGCATGCGGTTGAAGAAAGAGTCGTTAACGTTCCAGCATCCCACGTCGTCATATATAACCCTTACTTCCACACCTTCCTTTGCCTTGTCTATAAGAATGTCTGCAAGAAGTCTTCCCAGCGAATCATGATTGAAAATATAAACATCAAGGTGAATGTTTTTCTTTGCCTTTCCTATTTCTTGGAACAGACTGTTGAAGAACCCATATCCGTCAGTATAGATGTCAACGGCATTATCTTTAAAAGGCAACGCCCAGTTTTGTGAAGCAAACAGCTTTACCAGTGTCTTGTTCTTTTCAGGAATGTTCAAATCCTTTTGGATAGCAAATTCAAGCATCGAACTCTTTGTAAGCAGGTCAAGACTATGCTGACTGATTAGTTTTTCCTTTCTTGTGTTCTGTCCGAAGAAGAAATACAGAATGATACCTATAACTGGCATGAACATGAGCACCATCACCCATGCCATGGTTTTCACCGGTTGCCGGTTGTCCATCAGCACTGAAACAATAGTGCCGATAACCGTTGCCGAATAGACGAGAAATATAACCCAGTATAAGTATTCCATATTTTCAAACTATTATTTCGCTTCCCAATTCCTTTGCAATGGCATTGCGCAGATTTTGTGTTTCTTGATACTCTTTTATGAGAAGAGTCATTTTCTCGCTGTCGTTCATGTTCTTCGATATTTCAGTTTTTAGCTGTTTCAGCTTCTCTTTAACGAAGTCCATGCGGAAATCCAGCACTAAATGCACAATTTGGTTTCTAAGCACATCCTCTCCAGATCGCAATTTTGCTCCTTTCCTCAACTGGAATTTGTCGAACGACATTTCTGTTGCCATCTTGCTGATTTCCATGTCAGGGTGTTTCATGAAGAACTCTTCAGCTTTAAATCCTGGGTCATCACTGTGGTCAACAGCTTCTTGAAGTATCTTGTTGTATATAGGAATAGTGAACGATAGTCCGTCGGTGCTCAGATCATAACTTATATACTGTGCCACATTAAGAGCCACAGTCTGTCCGTCGGTAGTTTCCACATTGTCAAAAATAATCTTTTCGCCATTCCTCACCACAGCCTGTATAAGCATATATTCCACTTTCCTCTCCTGTTGCACGTCAGTGTTTTGCGACATCGTCACATTCGGCTTTGCGTTCAGCTGCTCTTGCCGTTGCTGCCGTTCCATTTCCCTTTTCTGTGCATCCTGTCCGCTACGTATAAACTTGTTCATGGTAGCAATCAGTGTTGCCTCGTTTATACCGATGCGGTGTGCCGTATCTTGCAGATAAGTGGCACGCACAATTTGGTCTTCAATTACAGAAATGCTTTTCACAATGCTGTTTATAGCCTCAGAACGCTTTATAGGGTCAGTAACCCCTTTAAGCAGGAAATCTGTTTTAAACTCTATCACGTCCTGCTGGTGGTCAAATATGTATTTTCTGAAGTCCTCGGCAGTATGCTTTCTTGCGAAACTGTCAGGGTCGTCCCCATCGGGCAGCAGCAGCACTTTCACTTTCATCGCTTCAGCCAGCAGCATGTCTATGCCTCTCATTGCAGCATGTATTCCGGCAGCATCGCCATCATACAGCAACACGATGTTGTTTGTAAATCTGTGGAGCAGTCGGATTTGATGAACGCTAAGAGCAGTTCCAGAGTTTGCCACTACATTTTCTATTCCACACTGGTGCATGGATATGACGTCGGTATATCCCTCAACCATGTACACGCAATCCTCTTTTGCAATGGATTTCTTAGCCTGATATATACCGTACAGCTCTCGCTCCTTGTGGTAAATGTCAGAGTCTGGAGAGTTGATGTATTTCTGTTGCACCCCCTTTGTCCGGGCATCAAGCAGACGCCCTCCAAAAGCACGCACATTTCCGTTGACCCCAATCCATGGAAACATCACCCTCCCGGCGTATTTGTCGACAAGCTCACCGTTTTCGCGCTTGAAACACAATCCGGTAGCAATAAGAAACTTCTCGTTGTATCCCTTTTCCAATGCTGTTTGAGCCAATGCCCTTCTTGATGTTGGTGAGAATCCCAAATGAAATTTCTCAATGATATCATCTCTAAATCCGCGACTGCGAAAATATTGCATTCCGATAGCCCTGCCGTCAACATCATTAAGAAGAATATCGTGAAAATATTCCATTGCCCATTTGTTGACAATGAACATGCTTTCCCTGTCGTTTTGTTCCTGCTTCTCCTCATCGCTCATTTCCCGCTCATGAATCTCAATATGAAATTTGTTGGCGAGCCATCTCAGAGCTTCAGGATACGTCATTTGTTCATGCTCCATGATGAAACTCACCGGGTTAGCAGATTTCCCGCATGAGAAGCAGTGGCATATACCGCGAGCCGGTGATACATAGAAGGAAGGTGTCTTCTCGTTGTGGAACGGGCATAACCCCTTATAATTCGCTCCAACTTTTTTCAGTGAAACGAACTCTGACACCACATCATAAATATTTGCAGCTTCCTTAATCTTTTCTATGGTAGCGTGGTCAATCATTTATTTAGTGTTGTCCTCCCCTTTGAATATTGAAAAATTCACACTTCCATATTCCCTGTGCTCCACAAAGTGCGGATTATCAGAGAAATCATCTTTCTTTCCATGCTCAAAAACAAAGTATCCATCTGGCTTCAGCATATTTGCCTTGAACACGAGGTCTGGTATATTGTGCAGTTCTGGCAAAGCATACGGTGGATCGGCGAATATGAAGTCAAACTGCTGTTTGCATCCTTTTATAAACCGGAACACGTCACCGCGAATCGTTATACAGTTGTTGATGCTGAGTTTGTTTACACATTGCTTTATGAAAGCATGATGGTCGCGGTCTGCCTCCACGCTGACTACCTGTTTGCATCCCCTCGACACCAGTTCCAGCGATATGCTTCCCGTTCCGGAAAACAAGTCAAGAGCTGTTATATTCTCAAAGTCCACATATCCGTTCATCACATTGAAGATGTTCTCTTTGGCGAAGTCTGTTGTAGGTCGTGCCTTAAAAGAGCGTGGCACTTCAAATCGCCTTCCTTTATATATACCTGTAATTATTCTCATATATAGATTATCCTTTCATTATTTTAGTAATGTAGTGATAAGGTCGAACTGAATACCGTCTATCAGTGTAAGCTGCTGGCGGTTAAAGTCTGCCGTTGCCTTTATCTTGTATACGTTTTCCACGAATTTATGCAGCTCGTCAATGAGCTGGTCGGTGCTGTTGAAGTTTCCGAGCAGAAACACGTCATCCTTCTTAGCATTCATTCCGAGCTGTTGCCATGCAGCAAGAATATAGTATGCTGCATCGTTTGCCGTTGTAGCTTTGAAAATATTGCAGAATCTGAATCTGTTTTTCTTGAAGCTGCACACGTCCATTTTGTTGTCGTGGAAGTATGCATAAATCTTCTCGTTGGTTCCCGTATTGCTTCTTCTTTGCAGATACTGCCATACAGATGCACATACGGGGTGAATCTTTATGTCAGAGAAATTGTCGGTAAGAACCATTCTCAAATCCTTGTTCAGCGAGTATAGTGCCACAGTATTCACCGATGGCAAAATAGTGGCAAGAACGGCACAGTTTTCTTGTCCAGTTACAGAATATCGGTATATAACCTCTTTGCTGCGTTCGTCATATTCTTCTATGGGTACCATTATCGTAGGCGAGTCGAGCAGCACCAGCACTCTTTTCCAAGAGTTAAGATCGAGGCTTTCGTCTTTCAAAGCCTCTCTTAGGTTGGCAGCTATCGAAATGCCGTTTTTTGTTTGGTATGGCAAGTAAACAAACTTCCCCTCAGCATTCTTGTGTACAAATGTTAAAGAGTTTTGTCCCACTCTTATTGTCAGCCTCTCTTCCTTCTGTATTATGTTATTCCCAGTTTCCTGCATTGTCGTTAGGTGTTGTGATATCTCCAAATTTCAGTCCCGGATATTCTCCACGGGTGTTTGCATCTTCAGTAATCTCTGCAATTTTCTTTTCGTCCAAGCCGTTGAGGTATATGTTATATGTTGTTCCACATTCCATTAACGAGGTTGTGGTTCCTGATTTACCTGTATGCACAGTAGTTGTCAGTTCAAACTTTGCTTTCTGTGAGAAGGGAACATACTGTATGGAATCGTCAATCAGCTTGTTCCCCACCAATTTGTTGAAGTCGGCTGTATATATGCCGTATTTCTGCTTATATGCCTCCTCAGCCTTTCTGATGGTTACAAGTCTTTCTTTAACGGTCTTTTCCCTTTTTGTCTTCTGATTGTCAAAGCTCATAGGGGCATATACACTTGCCACACACAGCACAAGCAGTGCAGCCACGATAGCTGAAAGTATATAGTTAAGCTTTATTTTTATCATATCCTTTGTATTGAACGTAATTTTCCGTACTTTTGCATGCCTTGCAAAGACACCCGATTAATGCAAATTTACGGCAATAATTCGTAATATCAAAGTTTTGGCTGAAAATATAATGACTATAGATGAACTTTATCAAAGAATAGTGAAAGAGTTCGGATTTGTTCCTACTGATGAACAGAAACAAGCCGTTCTCGTTTTTTGTCGTTTCTTGGCAAGCCGTGCCAATCGTCCGGTAATGGTTTTGTGTGGCTCTGCCGGTACTGGCAAGACTTCGCTTTCTGCCGCTATGGTAAAGACATTGGTGACGCTACACCAAAAGGTTGTGTTGCTTGCGCCCACGGGGCGTGCAGCAAAGGTGTTGTCGCTGAATGCCGGGATGCCGGCTTTCACCATCCATCGTCATATATATCGGCAGAAAACCTTTACTGGCGATATGACAGGGTTCAACCTTAATTTCAACAAGCAGCGCGATACATTGTTTGTTGTAGATGAGGCATCAATGATTTCCAATGATTCCTTTTCTGGAGGCACTGGGCAGTTTGGTAGCGGTTGCTTGCTCGATGATTTGATGGAGTATGTTTATTCTGGAGATAACTGTCGGTTGATGTTTGTAGGCGATCGTGCCCAACTGCCGCCAGTCGGCGAAGAAGAGTCACCGGCACTTATGGTTGATCTTATTGCCGGGACTTACGGACTTGACATGTATGCTGTGAACATCAGCGAAGTGTTACGCCAGGCTTCTGATTCAGGTATACTTTACAATGCCAATATTATTCGCCAGATGATAACCCATGATGAGGTTACACAGCTTCCACAGATCCATTTCAAAGGTTTTGCCGACATAGTTATGGTTCCTGGCGATGAGCTGATAGAAAGTCTTGCCGGTAGCTACGCCCATGTGGGATATGATGAAACAATGGTAGTTACTCGGAGCAACAAGCGTGCCAACATATACAACAATGGTATAAGGAACATGGTGCTGGGCAGAGAAGATGAGCTTACTCCTGGCGACATGTTGATGATTGTCAGGAACAATTACTATTGGACTGCCGTTTCAGCTCCAGCAGGCGATGTTGAAGCCTGTCGTAGCAGGAGTATTGCATTTATAGCCAATGGCGATCGTGCTAAGGTGCGTAGAGTTCGTAACGTGCAGAATTTGTATGGCTTTCGCTTTGCCGACCTTTCATTAGAGTTTCCTGATTACGATGGTTATGAGCTTGATGCCACGGTGGTTCTTGATTCGTTGCAGTCGGAGTCGCCATCGTTGACGCATGAGCAAAGTGATCAATTGTTTAATGGCGTACTTGCTGACTATTCAGATATATCATTAAAGGCAGACCGCATGAAGCATGTGCGTACAGACAAATATTACAATGCTTTGCAAGTAAAGTTTGCCTATGCCATAACTTGCCATAAAGCTCAAGGTGGGCAGTGGGCACACGTTTATTTGGACCAAGGCTACATGACCGACGATATGCTCACTCCCGACTACATACATTGGCTGTACACGGCATTCACCCGTGCCACAGAAAAGCTCTTTCTTGTGAACTGGCCTAAGACACAGACTGCATACGATAAGGAGAATAAGCTTTGATTTGACAGTCTGTATTGCCACTTAATGCTAAAAATTGATTTTCTTGAGTATAGTCATGTATAGAGGTTCTTTGTCCAAAATGATATTAACATTTTCTAATGTATTATCTATGTGTGGTTGTGCATCTAAAAATCTAATTTTGAATCTTGTATATTGAGTTTCATAAATTGTTGTATCAATGATTGCTTTTTGGCTAAAAGAATTATTGAATTCAATGCTTATAGTATTACTGTCATTTAATGTTATATAATTGGAAGGTACAAATAATTCGAACGGCTTGTTTTGGTGCGCTAATAATAGTGCATTTATACGTGGTGATGGTTTTAGTGATACAGAAACAGTAATAATAATGCCTATTAATAAAGGTAGGATAATGAATATTCCGTATTTGAATAAAAGATGTTTCATTCTTTAGCAAGATTTAATTGATTATATACTAAACTGTAATAATATCCCTTTTTTGCAACTAATGATTCATGTGTTCCTTCTTCTACTATTTCACCATGTCTAAGAACAAGAATTTTGTCTGCTTTGCATACTGTACTAAGTCTATGGGCAATAATTATTCTTGTTCTATCATTGAAATTATCTTCAATATTTTTTGTAATGCAGGCTTCATTTTCTGCATCAAGTGAGGATGTAGCTTCGTCCATCATCAATATTTGGGGATCCTTATATAATGCACGTGCTATCATTATTCGTTGTTTTTCACCACCACTTATTCCAATGCCGTCTATGCCGATTTTTGTATTTATGCCGAGAGGATGGTTCGATACAAATTCGTCAAGACATGCAATATGTATTATGTTATTGATTTTTTTCTCGTCAAAAGCTTCTCCCATGGTTATGTTTTGTTGTACTGTGCCTGAAAATATAAAGTTATCTTGCATAACAATACCAGTATGCTTTCGTATTGATTTTGCAGATATATTTTGTACATCCATATCATTAAATAATATTTTTCCGGATATAGGAGTATAAAACTTCAGCAGAAGTTTCATGAGAGTAGTTTTCCCACTTCCGCTTTCTCCTACTATAGCGACCATGCTCTTTGGTGGTATTGATAATGTTATGTTATTCAGAACTTTTTTATTAAGGCAGTCATCGTAGTTGAAAGAAACATTATGTAATTCTATGCGATAATCAATGTCGTTGGTGATAGGAGATAATTTATTAGTGTCTTCAGATTGTGTTTGGTGAACTTCCTGTGCTCTTTCCATACTTATTTTTGCATTTTGGTAATCTTGAATAATATTGATTAACTGACTCAAAGGATTGCTTACCATTCCTATAATAGTACTGATACTCATCATCATTCCAAATGTTAGGTTGCCTTTAATAACAGAATAAGCGACCCAATATGTTATTATAATGTCGCGGATTTGTCCGATTGCTACACCCCCAATAGATTGTATTTGTCCGAGTTTCAATGATTTTTGGTTTATGTCAAATTGTTTATTTTGAATCTTTTTCCATTCTTGCAATTTGTAATCTTCACAGTTGTTAAGTTTAATATCAGTTATCCCAGACATCATCTCATAAATGATATTTTGGTTTTCTATATTTATATGAAATTGTTCATAGTTAATGGCTTTACGCCTATTAAAAAAAAATATTATCCAAAGACAGCTAACAATAGTAAAGAAAATAAACGTACAAAATATTTGAAAGTCGTAGCAAGCTATTACGAATAAATAGAAAGGGACGATGCATAGCGAAAAGAAAGAGCATAAGGTATCGCCTGTAAGAAATTGTTGAAGGCGTAAATTGTCATTCATTCTTTGCTGATAATCTCCAATAGTCTTTGTGTCAAAGAATGTAATAGGTAATCTGAATAATTTATACAGATATTCGCTAAGGATGTTAATACTAATGTTAGTACCCATATATAGTGACATCCATTTTTCTGTTATATTGGTAATGAAAGTACCTGTGAAAATAGCGAGTTGTGCAATTAGAATTGTTGTAACCATGCTAATATTTTCAGAAAAAATACCATCATCAACGACAGCTTGGGTCAGAAAAGGAGATATAAAACCTAATGCAGCACTTATTGTCAATGCTATAAATAGCTGTATAAGTTGTAGTTTGTATGGAAGAATATATTTTTTGAAGAAGTTACAAAAGCTATTGTCTGCTTTTACTTCATTCATCGAAAAGAATTTGTTCTCCGGTTCAACAGCAATGACTATACCTTTGCTTTTATTCTCCCAATGTTCTATGAAATCTTTTAAATTCAGTTTTTGCCATCCAAATGCAGGATTGGCAATTATAAATTGAGCTTTTTCGAAAGTCTTTCCTTTAATTTTGTTTAGTACAACAAAATGATTCTGTTCCCAATGTAGTACAACAGGTAATGGAAAATCATCATATAGCTGTTTGGAGGTTATTTCAAAAGACATACTTTTTATACCAATAAAATCAAGTGCCTTTCTTATTCCTGTTATACTCACACCTTCGCGAGTAAGGTGTGAGTGCTGTCTAATATATTGAAGAGAAAATTCTTTTCCGAAATGAGAGGCTATCATCTTGACACATGCTGGTCCACAATCCATTCGGTCGAACTGTCTTGTTAGCTTCATAATAAATTATTTCTTTTTGGGCATTACGTTTATTTTATAAATAATGTGTAGCATCGCATAATGTGGCTTAGAATTAACCCATGTTTCTGTGCGTCCTTGAGCATTTATGATATGTTGAACGTTGTTTATTTCGCCCAATATATCCACTGCGTCTAATTTTAATGTCAATTTGTCTTTAAGAAATGTTTTTGATAATGATGCATTCCAAACCCAGTTTGTCGTATTTAGAGTATTGTCGTTGTATCCACGACGGGCATGGAGTGTCAAGTCTGTTGCTATCTGAAAACCGAGAGGTAAATTCAACATAGTGTTAGCAGATGCGAAAATATAGGCAGCATTTATTGTTTGGAAGGCTTCAAGAGCTGATGTGCTGTGTTGGTAAATTCCTCCAAAGGTAGTGCCGGCTGTGATGCTACCCTTTCTATAATTAAGATATAATGATTGCCCCAAATTTGTTGTTCTAACAACGCTATGTATAAGCTCTTCCGTATCACTGGCATAGTCGGCAGAATTTATATAATCAAAATTTGTATTTGTTTGAAACTGTAAACATTTGCCTTTGCCTAATGGCTGGATATACTGTATGTTACTGTTCAACTGCCAGTTACCGTTTATATTCATTGGCTTCCAAGTCTTGACACCTGTCTCTCTGTTGTATATGCATGCATTAGCCAAAGCATTGATAGTTTTGTTGTATTTTATGTTCAAGCTTAGGCTATTGTGTCCCTTGCCCCAAAATCTGTAAACCGAGGCTTGGATATTATGGTATTTTATATTGTGCAGTAAAGAATTGTATATGTATATGTTTTGTGGGTCAGTGCTGTTTGTTGTGCCCAGTTGATAAAACAAGCTTGGAGCACTTTGACTGTAGCCATAAGTAAGTGCAACCTCACTAACGTTATTGCTGCCATCTTCTGGTTTATGTCGATATTCAAGGGTTATATCAGGGTTAAAAAACTGCTTTGTACGTGAAATCGTTTTGTCAGAGATTCCATTGTATTTAAGTCTTTCATTTTGTATTATTTCATTGAGATTTATTGTGATTTCATAATAGTATTGTTCGATGGCAGATGTAAGCAGCTGGTAATATATTTGAAGCTTTGGGTTATAGGTATTGCTCCAGAAATGTGTAACATTAGTGTTCTCACGGTCTATTGGTAAAAGTGAGGATACTATAGATGATGGTGGAACAATATTGTTTGTGGCTCCATTTTTAAGTAATTCCTGGCTGCGTCTGAATGTATTGTGTCCAGACATCCTGCTGAATGTGTAGTCAATTGTTGGTGTAATCAGAAAAACATTCATATTCTTCTCCTTATATGGAGAATACTGCCATTTGTATTCGACTCCAGATGTAAACGAAAAAGTTTTGTCAGTCTTGTTTAAGTTCTGCATAATATTTTCATTTGTTCCTTCTACTGCAGAAAATAGTCCTTGCCTACGGTTATAGGATGATGTGTTAGTGTTGTTTATGCGAGTGAAGTTCCCTTGTATATGAAACTTTATTTCATCATTGCCTGTTTCTTTCAATGGAATTGTTGTGTTTGTCTTTGCTTGCGTAATTAGCCATCCGTTTTCTCCTTCTGATGCTTTGTACACACGGCTTATCATTTGTCGGGTATAAATGCCAGAGTAAAGAGGAGAAAAGAGAGAGTCAAGAGATTCGCAACGATATTTTTCTATAATATTTTCAAAGAAGTTTGCATTACGCATGTTTGAACTTGATTCATTCTTAAACCAATCTATAGACGGATCAATTTGCAAATAGAAATTGTCATCAGCATATTGGATAGAATGCGATGATGTTAGATGTAGTTTATGACTATAGCTCTTTGACAGTTCTCTTTCATACACATCATTTGTATTGAAGAAAGAAACTGTGCTACGTTGATTTTCAACGAAAGGTTTCTCGTGTGTCATGTTTATATTGCCATTTACTTTAAGCGCATTTTTTTTGTATAGATAATCAAGTCCGCCAAGACAAAGTTTAAGTTCTCCATCTTGTGCCCATCCTCCATTCCAACCGCCTTGGCTGCTTCCGCTTTGAGTATCTGATATATTGTTGATATTTGCATAAGTGGCAATACGCAAGCGCTCACTGTAACCCATGCCGAAAAGCTTTCCAGTGTAGCGCTTATTGGGTAGTCCGTATCCTCCTTCAATGTTTGCAATCCAACCTGTATTGTATTCTTTTTTCAGCATAACATCCATTACCATATTTTCCGGTTCGTTATGTTGTTTTATTTTTCCTTTCTTTAAATAAGAATCGTTTCCGGATTTGTCGTATACTTTAATGTTTTTTACTGTATATGCAGGAAGATTTTGCAATGCAACTTGTGGATTTCCAGAAAAGAAATCCTCACCGTTTATCAATAAACTTTCAATGTGTTTGCCGTTAACAGTTATGTTCCCGTCATGCAATTCCGTGCCGGGAAGCCTTTCCACGAGTGCGTCAAGCATTGAGCCATTTGCAAGATTAAAGGCATCTGCATCATATACAATAGTGTCTCCTCTCATTACCATTTTTATCCTTGTAGTTTTTACTACAACTTCATTTAGTTGATGCTCTCTCATTTTCTTTAGGTATATGTATATGTCATTCACAACTCCTTGACGTAATGTCTTTACCTTAAATTGCTTTTTTGCATCATCATAGCCATCCTTGCGAACAGTAATAGTATATGTTCCAGGAGCATAGTCAAAGACCAAAAGATAGCATCCTATATCTCCAAATTCTTTTTTCTCAAAGTCTACAGGAATATTCTCTCCTCTGGATAAAGAAAAATCAAAACTGTCCACAGGTTGACAGTCAATATCGTTGAGAACTTGAAATATACATGACATCTTTTGTGCTGTGATATTATATATATAAAAAATAAAAGTAAGTAAGAGCAAAAACTTTTTCATATTCATACTGGGATTTAAAGTCTGCACTTCCATGAAGTGCAGACATGCAAATTTACTTTTTATAGAGTTGGTTGTATCGTTGGTATGGTGGTTGGCACGATAGGTGGAGTTGTCGTCGGATTTATAGTGTTAGTTGGATTTGTTGACGGCTTAGTGCATCCACAATTGTCATTTTTACAAATGATATTGAATCTTTTACTCGTCATTTCTATTCCTGTGTCAATAGCTCCAAAACCACCACGAAGTTGACCTTCTTTTGTCTCCACAAGTGGAGTGTAATCTGTTTGCACAAGTTGCGATAAATTTCTTTTTAATTTCATAATTTGCAAATTTAGTTAATGAATATTATATTAAAAACATTTCTTGCTATTTTTTATTAATTTATTTATTCTTTTTTCCAAAATGTCTTTCTTCTTTTCATCTGAATACCCAGCAATGCATCCTATTGGAATATATCTTTCCATTTTGTTCTGGCTGCATGTGCCTTGGCATATTGGATATATAATACAACGTTTACATGTTTCATTTCCATATTTTACTTTTTGGCGTTTTTTATATTTCTCATTGAATACCAATCTGCCGTTTTCATTAATACTTCCCTCTGAATTTTCTTTCATGAAATCTCTTGCTGTACAATGAAATAGATTACCGTCATAGTTTATCACGACATGATTGTTTTGTTCTGCATAACATCTGTATTTTGCTGTAATGTCATCTCTTGAAACTTTATATCCTGCTTCTTCAAACACTTTTGTGACATTTCCCAATTTTGTAGTTATGAGAATTTTATCACAATTGTCTTGCCATACGTGTTGAAAATCTATGTGTAGGTTATTGGATGGCTTTATTCCAATATCAGCAAAATCTTGTTCAAGATCTATGAAAGTATCAATATTCTGCATAGTGTAATTGCATCGGATGCATATATCAAAAAATTTGCATTGTAATAGCTTTGCACAGTTCTTCAGTATTGTTTCATAGCTACTGTTGACATTTTTTGAGTATCTTGTTTTATCATGCGTTTCCTTATTCCCATCAAGGGTAATTTGAAAACTTATAGGTATATTTAAATCACTAAGATAATCCAAAATATTTCCATTCAAAAGTATTCCATTTGTTGTAAAAGACAAATGTAAACGTTTTTTTTCTTTTGTTGTAATAGATATGGCTTCCACAATAAGAGGTTTAACGATATCTTGAAATGCTAGTAAAGGTTCTCCTCCAAAAAATGACAAATTTAAATCTTTCAGTGTGGGCTCTAATATTATTCTTGAAATAAATGTTTTTACTCTATCTATAATGTCTGAAGACATTATCTTTCGAGAATTATGTTTTTCATAACAATACCAACAATGCATGTTACAGTTCAATGTCGGATTTATTGTAATTGTGTATGTTGACGGATCATTGTCTTGTTCTTCCCAAGAAGTAATACATTTATCCGATTCATTTTCATCATCAGGAACATAGAAACCTTTCTCAATGAGAAAAGTGAAGAAGTCATAATGTTTATATTCTACTTCTTTAGGCGTATTCTCATCATAAAGAATTTTTATTTTTGGATCAAGTATTGAAACCTCATCTGTGAAAGAATTGTATAGGATCCAAGAATTTGATATTTTTATAGTGTAATTATATTTACTTTTTTTATAATTCATGATGTATACTTAATATTGTAATGATTTGATTTATAAACGCTCCTACAATACTGCTCAAATCAATATTCCAGCGTTTGGGGGATTTGGGAATAAAGTTGGATATTTCAGTTATTTCGTTGATAGATGGCGGTAGTATTTGCCATGCATCACTATGTCTTTCTTTAAACTGTTCAACAAAATTCCTTGTTCTCCAATCTGTAGTCTTTGAGATAATGTTACATGATTCTGAATCCAGTTCTTCAAGAAAGTCGTAAGAAAAGTTGCATTTTATATTTCTTTCTTTTTTTGATAGACCTAATCTTGCCACAACGTAACAGTAAAGACCTCCGATACCAGTCAGAAAAGAATAATCTTTACATCGTTTTATGCAAATTTGTTCTATAGTACAGTCTATTACTTTAAGTTCCTCTTCCATATTATCCTCAATAAGGTCATGTGATATTGAGTAAATAAGCATCCATCCAATACCTGGTAGACCTGAGATGAATGAAAAGTCACGATTGGTTGACAGAGATGATGATATTTTATTCCAAATATTTTCAATATTTTCTTCATCTCCGCTTTTTATTTTGTTGTAATAGAGTAAAGCTAAAAGTATACCGGTAAGTCCATTAAATAGTCCGATAGATTTTGTTGTATCTGTTGCATGCAAAATATAATTGTGAATTTGCTGTTTTTGCAGTGCAGTTAACTCTTTGTAACTATTATATTCGCATGATAGATTCAACTGTTTTATGAAAGAATAATTATGTCCATTAAATTTTTTGTAATATTCTTTTAATCTATTGTTTTCATGAATTCTTGTATTCAAATATTCATAAACTTCACTATATGTTTCTTTGTCTAATTTCCATGCAACATTACGGGCATAGCATTTCTCGGATGTAGGAAACAGTGTCTCACTGATAATAAGATAATTGTATACGACTTGTGTGTTAAATATCTTATAGGGAAAAGTTTTTCTATATATATGTCCGATGCATACTTTGGGAAGAAGATAACAACCTCCTCCTTCTCGCCATGCTTTTATACTGATGTATGCTTCTTCGCATCCGTAGTGGATGAGTCCTTGTAATCCCTTTAGTTTATTCCAGTATTTTTTTGATGTCGCATAGCCCGCCCCTAATACACATGGAATTTGGTTATGATATTTAATGTTTTGTATATGCCATGTGCTATAGTTCCAATTTATCTCAGGAATATATTTATTAGTATTATAACTTAAATATGCTCCATTTGAATTTGCTGCTTCTTTTTTTGTGACATTTCCATTCTCATCTTTTTCGAGTGGAATAGATTGGCAACACAAAAGTCTGTTAGGACAAAATTCAAGTTCATTGATTATGTTGTCTGCCCATGAAGAGTCATAGAAGCGCATGTGCGCATCAAGTAATAGAAAGAAAGGTGTCTGTACTAATTGAACTCCACGCTCTTTTGACATTGCTGCACCAAGTCGATATCTGTTTTTAATATATGTAACAGATAATCCTTGCAGATCTTTATCATAATTATATCCATCATCAGAACAGTCATTTATAACAATTATGTCTACATTTTTTCCAACACTGTTTCTAATGCTGTCTATTGTATTTCGAACTTCATCCCTTTCGTTCATGAAAGGGATAACAATAGTTAGCTTATTCTTTGAAGTTGGAATATTTGCTTTCTCATTGAAAGAAATGTCTAACTTTTCAAAGAATTCTTCAATGGACTTGTTTGAATGCTTATTTGTTGAGGTTTCCATAATTTTATAAGTGAAAGTTATTATTGTTCAAATAGTCCATATAAGTGTTTTTTATCGTAATATAAATCGATGGTTGTCTTCTCACAATTATCCAATTGATTAGGAATGTAAATAGTAATTTCATCAGGACCTATTGTCTGTGTGGATTGGTGTATTATATTGTTATATTGGTCACGAATGATAATATTTACATCATTTATTATTGAATCACTTTTTATATAAATTTCTTCTTTATCTACGTCTACAACAGAAATGACACAGCGATGGTCGTTCATTGTCTTGTCTTTGGGGCCAGTGTCTATTATAGTTATATTTTGACATAGTGCGGAGTAAGTTGATATAAATACCAAAATACAGAGTGTGACTTTTTTCATTTTATTATTCTAATTTTATGTTTAGTGCTGCAAAATTACAGGAAAGCATTTATGAACTTTAAAAATATAGTTGACAGATTATTGACAACTGTATTTTATATGATTTAGTATTTGACATGAATTTGACAAATATAATATAAGGTGTTGATTATAAGTTGATTATGAAGTTATTAAAGTCGTTGGGCGTTCCGTGTTCTTTAAACATTTTTTGATATAATCTTTTGCGTGTATGTGTTATTGCGCCTGGGGTTTTACTGAGTAAAGTGGAAATTTCATTATTTGAAACACTTAATTTGATGAGTATGCAAATAACGTACTCATATTTATTCATCCGGTAAATAGAAAAAATATTTTTACTGAATGATGGATATAATTCGTCAAAAGTATTAGTTAAGTCACACATGTCATTATTGTTTAGATTTTTTTTGCTTTTTATGTAACTTAATATTTTTTTATATATGGAACTTTCATAAATTAAATTCATTGCATTCTTTTTGTATAAGTTTTCTCTTTCAGTTTTCTCTGTTAGAAAGATAAGTTTTTCTCTTTCTGATTTATATTTGACTAAAAGATTATTATTTTGTTCTATGATTTTCTCATTGTTATTTTTTAGTATATTATTGTTAGATGATAACTTCTTTATTAATCCTGTCAATCTTGATATTTCTGCTTTGTTATTTTTTATGGTTTCTTTGCTTGTAAAAATGATTTGCTTTTGTATAGTATCAACACGCTTGAATCTGTCTATTTGTATTTCGTGTTCCTTTTTTGTTGTTATGATATACCATAGAAATATAATTGTAAAAACAATTGCAAGTGCAACCATGATGCAGATTATAAAGTTTCTATGTGTAATTTTGACTTTATTTGTTAAAATGTCATTTTCATATTTGCGCTGGTTATACAAATTGTTCATTCGTGCTATATTTTCTGTTATAGTAAGTTTATCTATAGAATCGTTATATATAGCATAATGCTTCCAATTGTAAACAGATTTTTTATAGTTGCCTTGTATGTCATAAAGTTTTGCTAAAATTTCAGATGTGGTTCGTTTCTCATAAATGTCTCCTGTAAGCAAAACCTTTTCACATAGTTCTTTGGCATAATCAAATTTGTTTTCTTTGAAATATATTTTTGAAGCTAAAGTGTAATATGTATTTTTGTATAGAGAATTTATACCTTTTATTCTGCTATTTATTAGAGAATCAGCTTCTTTAAAGTTATTATTTTCTATATAGCATGAAGCAAGTTGACTATTTAGATCATCAATAAGTGTTTTATTACCAGTTTCTAATGATTTGTTATATGCAATACGCATATACTTTATAGCTTTATTTGTTTCTCCTTTTAAGCTATAAATATTGGCTATATTTTTTTGTGTGTATATATATTTAATAGTATCATTTGTTTCTTTGTCTATATATTCAGATTTCTGAAACATTTTTAATGCGTCATTATATAGTCCTTGATTGACAAAAATAAAACCGCATTGAGTGTATGCATTAGACAATAATGCTTTGTTTGTCTTACCATTATTTAAATCTATTGTTTTATGAAAATAATCTAAACTTTTTTGAGCATCGCCTATATCTCTATATGTACTTCCTGCATAATAATAAGCAATTGGTAAAAATTGTTTATTGGTAGAATTTTCATAGTGAGAAACAATTTGTAGTATCTCTTTGTCTGATTTGTGTTGTATGAATGCTTTATCGTTAGCTTTAATGTTTAAAAGTCGGTAATACCATGCATCTTCTTCTGTCCATGAAGAAACTTGTGCCTTTAATTTTTTTATATATTTAATGGCTTCTTCTGGATTCGTTTCGCACAGAGAGTCTATTTCTGTGAGTTCATGCCTGTAGTTGTGGCTATGAGGGTATATAATAAATGCTATTATTGCTACAACTGATATTCCAATTGTTGTAGCAATAATAACGATATTTCTGTTTTTTATGTTCATGATATGTAATATTTTTATAGCCTATTCCCCCACAATCTGCTTTGCCCTTTCAAGAGCGAGATTGATGTGGCTGCAGATATTGTCCTTTCCTACAGAGTTGTAGAATCCGGCTTTTTCAAGAGCAGAGTGTACACTGGGGTTTACACCGGAGAGCACGACCTGAATACCCTCTTTCTGGCTCATTGCACAAAGGTTAGTGAGGTTGTGGATACCTGTAGAATCAACAAACGGCACTTTTCTCATTCGTATGATGCGCACCTTCGGACGGTCGCCAAATGCTGCCATAATCTCTTCGAAACGGTTTCCTGCACCGAAAAAGTACGGACCGTTAATCTCGTATACCTCAACACCCTTCGGTATGGTGAGATGCTCAAGATTTCCCTTTATCATGTCGCTTTCCTCATTGATTTCATCCATAATCAGCTTCACGTCGGTAGTCTCTGACATACGTTTCATAAACAGCAGGCAGGCAATGATAAGTCCCACCTCGATAGCAACGGTAAGGTCGAAGATTATCGTGAGGAAGAAAGTAATGAGCAGCACGGTAACGTCGCTTTTCGGATTTTTCATCAGTGCGAGAAACGAACGCCATCCACACATGCCGTAAGATACAATCACCAGCACACCAGCCAGACAAGCCATAGGTATATACTTTGCAAGTGGCATGAAAAACAAGAATATGAGTAGCAGCACCACAGCATGAATGATACCCGCAACAGGTGTTTTTCCTCCGTTGTTGATGTTTGTCATTGTTCTGGCTATTGCTCCTGTTGCCGGAATACCTCCAAAGATAGGCGAGGCAAGATTAGCCACTCCCTGTGCGATAAGCTCTGTGTTAGAGTTGTGGTGGTCGCCAATCACACCGTCGGCAACTGTTGCCGACAGCAGCGACTCTATAGCTCCAAGCACCGCAATGGTTAGTGCTGGCGGAACAAGGCTCTTTATTGTTTCCCATGTCAGTTCCGGCATGTGAGCCTCAGGTATGGCATTGCTCACCGAGAAGCGGTCGCCGATAGTCTCGATAGTGTCAACCCCTGCAAACTGCTTCAGCAGCAGTGCAGCCACCGTCATTACTATAATCGCCACTAACGAGCCAGGTATCTTCTTGCTGAATTTAGGCGTTACAGCAATAATCACCACGCTCAGTATTCCCACTGCCGCACACCACCAGTCGATGGTGTTGAAGTTGCAGATGTAGCACCACCATTTCTCCAGGAAATCGCTTGGCACCTTGTCGATGCTCAGTCCGAACAAATCTTTTATTTGCGTTGTGAAAATGGTCACTGCGATACCGCTCGTAAATCCCACCACGATAGGGTAGGGTATAAACTTGATGATGGTGCCGAGGTGCAGCACACCGAACAAGATGAGAAACGCTCCCGCCATCAGTGTGGCAATTGTAAGTCCCTCAAAGCCATACTGCTGTATGATACCGTATATGATGATGATAAAAGCTCCTGTAGGTCCACCAATCTGCACCTTGCTTCCACCGAGCAGCGATATGATGAATCCAGCCACGATAGCCGTGATGATACCTTTCTCAGGTGTTACTCCCGATGCTATACCGAAAGCTATGGCAAGCGGCAATGCTACGATGCCCACGATTATGCCTGCCATGAGATCTGCCATGAATGTTTTCTTGTTGTAGTTCTTCAATGTTGTGAACAACTGCGGTTTAAAATCTAATGTACTGTTCATTTTGTTGTAGAAAAAAAGAATGAAAATAAAATAGGGGCAGTTCTGCCAGTTACAAGCAGAACTGCCCCTTATCCTGTTAAAACAATGGTGCAAAAGTAGTTAAAAATGTTCAGATGACAAAATAAAAGTTAATAAATGTAGATGTTTATTTGTAGTTATCAGTAGTGTCATCTCATGTTGTCGCGATATTCGCTTGGTTTGCATCCCACTTTCATTTTGAATTTGCTTGAGAAATAGTCAGGCGAGTCAAAATTCAGCTGGTATGCAATTTCCTTTATGCTTATGTCGGTGGTAGAGAGCAGCTCTCTGGCTTTTTGCAGTTTCAGCTCCTGTTGATACAGTGCCGGTGATACCCCAGTGAACTCTTTAAACAGTTTTCTGAAATTCGAGTACCCCATTCCCAGCTGTTCCGCAATCTCCTGTATAGTGATGCGGCTTTCAACCTCTTCGCGTATAATCAGTCTTGCCTTGTTTATCAAGTCCACCTTTGCCCTGTCCCGGTTCAGTATGATGTTCCTTTCCTTAGAGTACATCACCCCGATAAGGTTGTTTACTATTCCTGCAAGAATCTGTTGCGAGTAAGCCGCCTCCTCTTTTGCCGCCTTCATTGCCGCCTCATACAGGTGTATAATCTCTGCGCTATATCCCACATTGTATATAGGTTTTTCTGGCGATAGGAATCCGAATTTCACTCTATCGTCCATATTTCTCCCCTTGTATCCAATCCAGTAGCTCTTCCACTTTGATGTTGGCAAGGGGTGGTAGCTGTGCCATTCGTCAGGGAAAAGCAGGAAGATGTCTCCCGACTTTATTCTCTGTTCTTTGATGTGTGCCGATGAGAACAAGCCTTCGCCCTCCACGAGATACAGCATTTGGTATTCGTTGAGCGTTCTCCCCTTGTTCACGTCAAAATAGTATCCTCCGGCATGCCCTCTTGTAGGGTACGGCTCTCCTGGTTGTAGCTCGTCGTATCCAACGGTGCTCACGGTCAGTCCCCACAAAGCATCCCTTTCGTTTGCTACCAAATATTTACTGTCTTGCATATTCTTTTTTAATTATAAATTGCAGATGCTTCATGGGGTGTCCGCCCCATGTTGCATCGTTGACATATTTGAATCCAATCTCAGTATACAGTTTTTCGGCATTCGGGTTACCCTTGTCCACGAGCAGTCCGGCAGCAGGCAGTCCCATCTTTTCAGCCTTCTCTATTGTCGCTCTGAGCAAGGCCGTTGCAACTCCTTTTTTTCTGAATTCACTTGCCACGGCAAGGCTGTCGAGATATAGCTCCCCTGCTTGTGTCTCGTCGTCCATGTTGCTGAAATCCCTTCCGAAGTCGTTCCGTGCCGCACCCACGAATGCCTGTCTGAGAGTGTGCAGCAGCCCCCCGTCGTAAGACACGCATATCCCCATAATCTTCCCGTCGTCGTTTATTGCCGTAAGTGTATTTTTGTAGCTGTATTGTGAATTTTCCTGTTCAACGAGTCTTGTCATCGTATTTCGGAAATCTTCAAGCGTGTGTCTTTCTCCGGCATAAAAAAGGCAACATTCGTCGGTCATTGCCGTCATTATCAGTTGTGCTATGGTTGCAGACTGTGTTTTCTTAGCCTCCTGTATTCTCATCTGATTATGTTATAGTTTGTATAAATATATGTTGGTGCAAATATAGTAAATTAAGTGGAAAGCGCAAAATCTAAGTGCGAAAACTTGGTATGGCAGCTTTTTGTATCGTAAGTCGGCAGTTTGGTGTAGCTTTGTCGGCAGGTTACCATTGTTTAGCTGACGTCTTTTATAGATGGGGTGGTGTGTGTCTATTTGATCTTTGGATGATGTTTTTCCCCTCCCCTCGCCTCCGCCCTTATTAAGGGGAGGCGGGGGAGGGGAAGTAAAAACTCAATGACGAATACGTATAAAAAAACTTCCATTAAAAAAAACTCATCACTCCATATCCCAGACGACCATTGCTTTGAAAATAAATTTACATATTAGCGCCACTTGCGCCACTTGCGCCATTGCGCCACTTGCGCCAATATAGTATAAAATGCCGTTTTTTTACTGTTTTACTGTTTTGGCGCAATGGCGCAAGTGGCGCAAGTGGCGCTAACGGTGTAAATGAATGTTTATGCCGACTATACTGTTTTTTGTAAGAAAAAACGTTTTTTTTAGCATTGGCAGTAATGCTGTATTCACCGAATAGTGGAAATGTTTCATTTTGTGAAATAGGGTAAGATAAATACATGGAAAACGTTTGTATTTATGGATAAGCTTTGATTTTTTGTTGTTTTATGCTTGTGTTTGATAAAAAAGAAGTATTTTTGTGCTTTAAAAGTGAAAACTACTTATCAGCATATTCTTTGTTGAATCAGTATAAACCAAGATAAAATGGGTTTAAGAAACACATACATGCTTTCCAGAGCACAGAGATTCTTTCTGGTAGCTTCAGTCCTTACAATGGTAGTACAGCAGTTTGCCGTCACGGCAGACAGCATAATTGTGAGCCATTTGATAGGGGCCGATGCCATGTCGGCAATAACCCTATACATGCCACTGAACATGGCACTTATCTCTATCGTTTCGTTTCTCGGTTTGGGTGCAACGATTGTTGTTGCCAAACTGATAGGAGCGCGCAAATACGACAAAGTGGGCAAGATGCTGTCGATGGCAATGCTGTCGGTTGTTGTGGCAGGAGTGCTTGTAGGTGTGCTGTCGTTTGTTTTCCAAGATTCCATAACATCGGTTGTATGTCGCGAGCCACGATTGTATGGCTATACGAAGACCTATTCTGCGATAATGCTTGCTTTTTCAGTATTTCCAATGCTGTCAATGCTTTTCAGTCAGATTGTTTCAGCCGACGGAGCACCAGAATTGGCAGCAAAAGCCGTGTTTGTTACGGCAGCCGTAAACGTGTTGCTCGATTTCCTCTTTGTGGGAGGCATGAACATGGGCATAGCTGGTTCGGCGTATGCCACCGTTACGGCATACATCTGCGGGATAGCGGTTCTGCTCTCGTATATCATGGGCAAGCGGTGCTCCTTTAAGTTTACGTTCCGGCTGTCGGAGATATTGCCCTGTTTCAAGGGAAATATCTTGCAAGGACTGCCGTTGCTGATTTCAAACATGGTTCTGATGATATTGGTGTTCTCGATGAACACGATAGTGCAAGGCGCATTGGGAGCCGATGGCATGTCGGTTCTTGCTGTTTGCATGAACATACTGTCGATAGCCATAATGGTGTCTAACGGATTCGGCAACACGGCAATGACCGTTGGTGGGCATCTGCATGGCGACATAGACCATCCGGGGCTGAACATCCTTGTTCTTCGCTGCCTGAAGATGATATTCTGGCTGTCGCTTTCGTTCACTGTAGTTTTCGAGCTGTTTCCATCCTGGTGTTGCAGTATCTTTGGCATAACCTCACCGGGAATGCTCAGTATGGCAACACGCGGCATACGAATCTTCTTGTTGCTGCTCACCCCATACTGCATAGTGCTCACTTTGGCACGCATCTATCAGATGTTGGGCTTCATGCTGCTCACCCCCATTATTCTGCTCCTGTTCCCAGTGGTTTTGATATCAAGCATGATATCGTGGGTGAATCTTGCCGGTCCCGATATGCTGTGGTATGCTTTCCCGGAAAGTGCATGGTTGCTGTTGCTCGTAACATGTGCTGCAACAGAGTTTATAAGGAGAAGACGCAAGGATGAAAAACTGCTTCCGGTGGTGCTGCTTCCAGTATGCAGCAACGATGATATGGGGCTGAATAGATATGAATCGGTTCGTGTGAGAACAGCCGAAATTAACTCTTACCTTGACGAAAAGCGCAAGCTGCTCGAACGGATGAACCTTGACGAAAATATGGTGAACAATGCAGTGCATTGCATGGAAGAGGTCTTACTGAACATCTCACAGCATGGAGGTAAGGACATGTCGGCACACTATACCGATGTGAGGTTGACGGTAAAAGACGACAGCCTGGTGTTTACCGTGAAAGACGATGGAAAATCATTTGACCCAACAAAAGTTGAAGTGGACGGACAACGCTTCGGCTTGAAAATATTAAATTCCATGTGTGAGAACGTAGAATACAAGTATATGTTCGGGCAGAACATAACAACGCTGACATGGAATGTGGAAAACAATAACGGAAAATAAATAATATCTAAGTATATGGAAAAAACAAATGTTTTGACTCAAGCGCAGCTTGGCATATTCCTGGAATGGATTGCCACACCTGCCATGACACAGTACAATCTGCCGGTGCTTCTTGAATTGCCGAAGACTTTCAGTACAGAACGCCTGGTGGCAGCAATTGACAAATTGCAAGAATTGCGCCCGGAAATGAAAATCCAGTTCGTACTGGAAAATGGAGAACCGCGCCAGTATATAAACCGCTCCTTGCATATCCCTGTGAAACTGAGCACTGTGACAGAGGCGGAACTGCAAGACTATTGGGTGCAGATAGTGAAGCCCTACGACCTGTTGGGCGGAGAGCCACTGTGGCGTTTTGAGATAGTTGAAACGGAAAAACGCAAGTTCTTGTTCTTTGAGTGCCATCACTCGGTGGGCGACGGCATGACGCTTGGTTCTGTGTTTATTCATGAGCTTGATGCTATACTTTTGGGAAAAGAACTCACTCCAAACAATTATACTATACTCGACTATGCAGAGGAGGAAAAGGAAACTCTTGGTAGCGATGTGTATAAGCGTGCGAAAGACTATTACATCGAAAAATATTCAGATACCAATTTGCTCACTCTTACGCAGAACAGCGATGACCCTTGGGGAAACAACATCGTTAGATCGGCTTATATGCCACTTGCTCAGGTTGACGAGTGGAGCAAGGAGCATGGCACAAACAGCAGTTGCCTGTATATGGCAGCCTTGGGCTATGTGCTATCAGAGTATAGCCGAGAAGACAAAGTGTCGTTCTCTATGGCAAACCATGGGCGTACCAGCAAAAAGATAATCAACTCATACGGTATGTTCGTGCGCTCATCTCCTGTGCTTGCCGTAGTAGACAGAAAGCAGAAGACGATGGACTATATCAGTGGCTTCCGTCGTGAATTCATGAGCTGCATCCGCTATGGAGCATATCCGTTCAATCACTTCTGTCGCGACTTGAACCAGAAGATGGCAATATCATTCGGTTTCCAGGGAAAGGGAATGAAAGAGGATGTTATGTTCGGTGGAGTGGCGTGTATGGCAACACAGCTGCCTAAGGGACTCACTTCGTCAGACCTGAACGTAACCATCTACCAAAGAGATGCCGACTACGACATCCGTTTGTCGGCAAGCGACAAGCTGTATAGCGTGGAGTATCTCGACCAGATGGCAGAGGCAATAAAGATTTGCGCACAGAACATGATGGCAAATCCTGATGCCGAGTTGGGCAAGATAAGTATTGTTAGTCAAGAAGAGCAAGAAAAGCTGCTTGCACTCTCAGAAGGCAAGGAACTGCAATACAACAAGGAAGAAACCTATGTAGACATGGTGGTGCGCCATGCCGAGCAGCAACCGGATGCAGTTGCCGTGGTGGATGTGGACAGCCAAATTACGTATAAGGAACTGGACGTAAAGTCGAACATGCTGGCAAATGCATTGCTGAGACTTGGTTTGCAGCAAGAAGAATTCGTTGGCTTGATGCTGCCACGCCGCAAGGAGTTTGAAATAGCCATATTGGGCGTGCAGAAGGCAGGAGGGGCATATGTGCCGATGGACAGCGAATATCCTATCGACCGCCTTACCTATATGATAGAAGACAGCGAGGCTAACACCATAGTGACAACCCACGACTTATATGACCAAAAGAGTAAGGAGGGGAACTTCACGGTGAAGAACACAATCTTCATAGAAGACTTACTCGCTTCTGACGATGACGCTGCACCGGTGAACAACTCAAAACCCGAAGGCTTGGCATACATGATATACACATCAGGCTCAACAGGAAAGCCAAAGGGCGTTATGCTGCCTCACAGAGCATTGAGAGCATATCTGTCATGGAGAATATCCGAGATAGGATTAAGCAAAGATTCGCGCAACGTAGAGCATGCAAGCTTCTCGTTCGATGCGTCACTCGATGACTTGCTCTGTCCATTGGCAGCAGGAGGACAAGTACACCTCCTTCCAGAAGAGCTGCGCAAAGACCTTGACGGAATATCACAATATATAAGGAACAACAACATCAACGGAATGACGTTGAGCACAGCACTCGGAATGGCTTTGCTCAACCAGTTCAGTGATCTTCCACTGAACTATATGATGATGGGAGGAGAGAAACTGCTGCCTTTCCCTAAAACAGCAGTGAAGATTTTCAACGGATACGGACCTACAGAATTCTCCGTGTGCTCATCTTTCCATGTCGTTGACCAGGAAAAGGACGTTGACATACCTATCGGACGACCAGTGCCGAACACATACTCGTTTATTTGCGACAAAGCCGGAAACCTGTTGCCTCAGGGCGTGCCGGGAGAACTCTGCCTGTGTGGAGACCAAATGGCACGAGGATACTGGCATAGAGTAGAGCTGACAGAGGAGAAATTCTGCGATTGCCCATTCCTTCCAGGACACAAAATGTATCGCACGGGAGACGTGGCATGCTGGAACAAGGAAGGAAATCTGGAGTTTATGGGAAGAATTGACAACCAGGTGAAGATTCGCGGATTCAGAGTGGAAATGGGCGAAATAGAAAATGCTGCAAAACAGTTTGAAGGCATAAAGACAGTTGCTGCCGAGGTGAAAACGCTGGGTGGATCAACAAAGCAGATTTGCCTGTACTACTCTGCCGACAGGGAAATAGTAAAGTCGGAACTCGAAGCCTTCCTGGCTGCAAGTCTTGCAGAATATATGGTGCCTACAGTTTACATGCAAATGGATGAACTGCCACTGACACCAAACGGAAAAGTGAACCGCAAGGCATTGCCAGAGCCTACTGTGGAGAGCGGTGTAGAGTATGTAAAACCAGAAGGCAACGCCGAGGAGACAATAGCCGAAGCTATAGCTCAGGTGTTGGTATACGACAAGCCTGTTGGAGCACTCGACAATTTCTTCACCTTGGGAGGCGACTCTATCAAGTCTATACGCTTGGTGAGCATCTTGAGAACGAAAGGCATAAACATAAAGGTTAGCGATGTGTTGCAGAACAAAACCGTTCGTGCGATAGCATCAGTGGCAAAAAGTGGTGACGCCGAGGCAATAGATCAGGAGAACATACAAGGAGAGATAAAGAAATCGGCAATGCAGTATTCTTTCATCAGCATGAATCTGCCAAAGCCGGAGCACTTTAACCAAAGTATGGTGCTCACGTCTGCCAGTGTGGATGTTGAGGCTCTGAAGAAAGCTTTGAAGGCACTGACGGTGCATCACGATATGCTACGTGCGGTGCTGAAAGATTCAGCATTGTTCGTGCGTCAGGCAGACAGTGATAACTTGTATGGCTTTGACGAGAAAGAGTTGAAAACAGGCGATGTGAACCAACAGATGGAAGTGTGGGCAAACGAGCTGCAGGAAAGTATGGATCTTGCCAACGGACCACTTTTCAAGGCTGTGCTGATACATCTTGCAGACAAAGACGTTTTGCTGTTGTGTGCACACCACTTGATTGTCGATGGTATATCTTGGCGTATCATCATCGAGGACTTGAACAATGCCTATGTTCAGGCATCATCGGGCATTGACATCTCATTGCCGGCAAAGACACACTCGTTCAAGTATTATGCAGAGCAAATAAGCAAATATAGAGACAGCTATATACTTTCGCAAGAGAAAGACTACTGGACAGATGTTCAGGCAAAGATGAAGAACACACAGCTGAGCAACGGCACAGACTACAGCCGACAGTTTGAACGCAAGGAAATGGTGCTGAGCGGAGACTACGTAGACAAGTTGTTGTATAAATCATCAAGCGTGTTCAACACAGATGCCAACGACTTGCTGTTGGCAACACTTTGCCGTAGCTATAAGGCTGTGACAGGCAAGGATTCTGTTTCAGTGCAGATGGAAGGACACGGACGTGAGCCAATCCATACACCATTGTTCATAGACCGTACCGTGGGATGGTTCACATCTGTATATCCGGTAGTGTTCGAAGGACTCACAGGCGATGTGAGAAAAGACATACGCTTGGTGAAAGAAACATTCCGCCATGTGCCTAATAAGGGACTTGGATACGGCATCTTGCAATATGTGCCATCAGAAGAAGGTGACAAAGCATTAGATACAAGTCTGACTCCTCTGATAGGATTCAACTATCTTGGCGACATGTCGGAGAATGCTTCTGCAGGAGCATTCGCAATGGATTCAAGTTTGCCGTCAGGAAGAATGCTTGCAAAGGAAAACGCCTTCGGACCATCGTTGATGATAAACTGTATAGCAAACAAAGACGTGTTCACGGCTATGCTCGACTACGACAAGGCTGTGTGGAGCGAGGAGCAGATAAACGCCCTGTGCAAAGCTTTTGAGGTACAGGCAAAGGAAATTGCCGAATATCTTGCAGGAAATGCGAAAAAAGAAACCACAGCATCGGATTTGGGTGCAATGTGGACAGAGGAAGAATTCGAGACGATATCATCACAGTTTGAGGCAAAAGGCGAGCACATACAGCTCGTTTATCCTATGAGTCCTATGCAGGAGGCTATGCTGCTGAAGTATCAGATGGAGCCAGATTCGTTTGCATATCGCTTGATAACACGTTTCGCTTTGACAACACTGCCTACTGAAGAGCAGTTGCGCTATGCGCTGGATGTTATAGGAGCAAAACATGAAGTGTTGCGCTCAAACATTATATATAAGGGAGTAACTGAGCCATGTCAGGCTATCATAGACCGCAGGTTGGGATTGAAGTTGAAAGACGTGTCGGCTGAGTCTGACAAAGAGGCCGCAATTCTGGCTATACACCAGCAGGAGCTGAAAGAAGGATTCGATTTGCAGAACGGTCCGTTGATGAGAGTGGTATGCATAAAGACTGGAGACAACTCTTGTCAGCTCTTGTTTGCATTGCACCATGCTATCGTAGATGGATGGTGTATTCCTATCTACATGACCGACTTCTTGCATGCTCTTGCCGATGCAATGCAAGGAAACAAGCAGCAGTCTACAGTGAACACCGTTACGGGACGCTACGCAAAGTTTGTGCACAATCTACTTCGTCTTGACAAGAAGGGAGCACTGAAATATTGGAAAGCTCTGCTTGCAGGATATGATACAAAGGCTATCATCCCGACCTACGGAGAAGAACCAGAGATGGGACAGAACGTAAAAGACTCTGTGAGCACATCGCTATCGGTTGATGAGGCTGCACAGTTCCAGAAACTGTGTTCAGATACAGGTGTCACACCAAACACCGTGGTGGAATTGGCATGGGCATTGGTATTGCAGAAGTACAACCGCGTGAACGACGTGGTATATGGAAAAGTTGTTTCGGGAAGGGACAATACAGATGATGACGTGAACGACCTCGTGGGTATATTCATCAATACCATACCGGAGCGTATACAGCTAAAGCCGGAGCTAACGGTTAAGGAGGCTTTGCTGCAGATACAGTCGAACGATGCAAAGTCAAATAAATATGACTTCTGTGCTTTGTCAGAGGTGCAGCAGCAAAGCGATCTCGGACAGGATTTGTTCCAGAGCATCCTCGTGTTTGAGAATTATCCTTCAGATACAAATGCACTCGAAGCAGGATTGCCGTTCTCGGTTAAGCCTACAGCCACAAAGGAGGAAACATTTGTTGACTTGAGCGTTACGGCATTTACAAGTGAAGACGGACGACTGGCGATAGAAATAAAGTACGACAACAAACTGTATACTGAAGAGAAGATAAATCAAGTATTACATTCATTGATAAATGTGATACATGGCATTATGGCAGATGCATCGGCAAAGGCTATGTCGCTGCCATTGCTGAATGAGGCTGATGTCAATGAGCTGAAAGAACTGTCAAAAGGTCCGCATTTGGAGTTCGACACCACAGCAACGTTTGCATCTCTATTCACAGAACAGGCACACCGTACACCTGATGCACTTGCCGTAGCCGACGAAAACAGCGAGTATACTTATGCACAGTTGGCTGAATATTCAGACACCTTTGCACACAAGCTCATAGAATACGGCATAAAGCCAAATACATTTGTATGCGTGATGCTCGACCGCACAAAGGAGTTCCCACTCACAGTATTGGCTGTACACAAGGTGGGAGCGGCATATACTCCATTGGATTTGGAATATCCTAACGAGCGATTGAGCTATATGATTGAGAACTCTGAATCAAAGGTCGTGATAACCACTCATAGCGTGCTTGCAATGAAAATGGCAGAGGGTGACCTGGTTTTGGGAGATGTGAAGATATTATATTTGGACGACCTTGACCTGACAGTGAAGAGCGAGCCGATAAATCTTACCACACCAGACAATTTGGCTTATATGATATACACATCAGGCTCTACAGGACTGCCTAAGGGAGTTATTCTGCATCAGAGAGGACTGAGAAGCTATATTGCATCTATGGTGGATGTGTTGGAGCTGACAGACAAAGACAGAATAAGCAACCACCGTCCGTTCTCGTTTGACGCACATATTCAGGATTTGTATCCTGTGCTCACATTGGGCGGAAGCATACATATCATGCCATCGTCTATCCGTAAGGATATGAAAGGACTGAGAGACTTTATCGTGGAGCACAAGGTAACAGGCGGTAGCTACACTACATCGTTGGGAGCAATGCTGCTGGATGCCTATGAGTTGCCGTTGCGTTATCTCACATGTACTGGTGAGAAGATGATCGGACTGGTAAGCGGCAAAGTTCAGATATACAATGGTTACGGACCTACGGAATGTACCGATTTGATTAGTGTGTATAAGCTGGATAAAGGGCGCGTGTATAAGGATATTCCTATCGGACGACCGATGGCAAACAGCTACTGCTTTATTGTTGACCAAAACGGATGCCTGCAGCCACGTGGAGTGGCTGGAGAGTTGTGCTTCGCAAGTATTCAGGTTGGTATCGGATACTGGAAACTGCCGGAGAAAACAGCAGAGGTGTTTGGAGATTGTCCTTATCTGCCAGTTGGCGCAGACGGAAAAGCTGTGCGCATGTATCATACAGGAGACCTTTGCCGATGGAACAAGGAAAACCAAATAGAATATTTGGGACGTATTGACTCGCAGGTTAAGTTGCGCGGATTCAGAATTGAATTGGGAGAAATTGAAACACAGGCATCTAAGGTGGAAGGTATCAAGCAGGCTGTAGCCGTGGTTAGAGAAGTGATAGGAGCACAGCATCTGATTCTCTATTACACAGTGAAAGATGGCATGCAGGTATCGCCTGATGACATAAGGGCTTTCTTGGAGTCTACAAAGCTTGCTGAATACATGATTCCGGAGATTTATATGGAACTGCCGGAATTCCCGTTCAATTCGAGCGGAAAGGTGAACCGCAAGGCTTTGCCTATGCCTGACATAAAGGTGGAGGACGCCGTAGAACCGGAAACAAAAACAGAAAAGGAACTCTTCAATCTGGTTGTGGAAATATTGAAACACGACAAGTTTGGTGTGACAACAAATTTGATTTCTGTCGGTATGACGTCACTGTCAGCTATGCGATTGAGCGCTCTCGCACAAAAGAAGATGCAGTTGGATATAAAGACAAAGGATTTGCTCACTACACCAACCATCAGAGCTATCGCTGCGAAGATAGACAAGGGAGCCGTGAAGAAGATGACCTCAATGCGATTGGGTGCACCGGCTGGAGAAGGCAATGCACAAAAGCCTGCCGGAAACAATCCGTTCCAGAAGCGTGCAAACCCATTCCAGAAGCGACAGGAAAGCGGCAACCCATTGCAGAAGCGATCAGAAGGTGGTAACCCATTGCAGAAGCGACCGGGAGGCGGTAATCCATTCCAAAAACGTAACGATAATAAATAAAGAAAAGAATATATCGAAATGAACAAATATGACGTAAACAGAAAGAACCTGTATGACGACCTTATCAATATGGGGTATTTCAGAGACGAGGACGGCTCAATCAATTTCTCGTTAGAAGACTTTTGTGAGGGTATGTCTGACGAGGAATCTGTGAGAGTGCTTTACTCTAATCTTATCGAAGATGGGTTCTATCGTGATGAGAATGGTGAGGTTACTCTCTCGGAAGAAGACTTCGTGAAGAATCTTGTAGAAAAGAAAGAAAAAAGAGAATATTATCCACTGACCGAAAATCAGCGTGGTTTGTATGTGGACTGGGATTTGAACCCTGACGCTCTGCAATACAATATACCAAGCGTGAAGAAGATGGAAGGCATTGACGCAGAAACACTGCGTCAAGCTTTGGTCAGCGTGGTAAACGCTCATCCGTATATGAAGACGCACATGGCTCAGAAGGATGAAGACATAGTGCAGTTGAGACTGGATGATGACGAACCGGAGGTTTTGGTAACAGAACTGTCGGCTGAGCCCGACTCTAATTTCTTCCAGAGCAGAGTGCGCCCGTTCGACTTACTGAACGACCATTTGTATAGACTTGAGATTTACAATACTCCAAAGGCTTTATATCTCTTTACTGACTTTCACCATATTATCTTTGACGGTGTGTCGACGATGGTTTTCTCTATGGACCTGCAAAGAGCTTTGGCTGGCGAGACATTGGAAGAAGAGAGCTACTCGGCTTTCGACAATGCACTGGAGGAGCAGGCAATGGTTCAGTCGGAGAAATATGATGAGGCAGAGAAGTATTTCGACGGATTGCTGTCTGACTTTGAAGTGGCTTCATATCCGCATTCGGTAAAACCAGACACACAGAAGCCGGGAAACAAAACAGCTAATGTGGTGGTTGCTGGTGAGAGTATATCAAAATACTGTCAGCAGCAGGGTGTTACCCTGAACAGTTTCTTTATGGCAAACGTGATGCAGGTGATGCATAGGTTGCTGAGAGAAAAAGATCTCTTTATCACTTCTATCTCTAACGGTAGAGAGTCGTTTGACTTGCAGAATGCAGTGGGTATGTTTGTGAAGACACTACCCGTAGTGTCGCATGCAAACGGACAGACTGTGAAGGATGCGGTGAAAGATATGCAGCAGCAGTATCTTGAGACGCAAGACAATGAAATATATTCATATACAAAGATTGTAGAGAAGTATAACGTTCGCTCAGAGGTGTTGTTCGCTTTCCAGGGCGGTGTGACTTCTGCAGATGATTATATATCAGAGGAAAGCGATGAGCCTGTGGTATTGACACTGGACACAGTGAAGATGCCGCTGATGATACAAATATTTCCAAAGGGAAATGATTTCGTAATCAATCTTGAATATGACTCGTCGCTTTATTGTAACTTGGATATGAAGCGTCTGGGTAAAGCTATGAAGTGTTTCCTTGAATACGCTGCGGCTAATCCTGATGTGGCATGCAATAATGTTCCGCTTGTTGATGAGGAAGACAAAAAAGCTCTTTTGGAATTAGGAAAGGGAGAGGAACTCGCCTACGACAAGTCGGAAACGCTTGTGGACTTGTTTCGCAAGCAGGCTGCTGCGACACCTGATTCGGTGGCTGTGGTATACAACGGTAAAAGTTTCACTTACTCTGAATTAGACAAGTTGACCGATCGTCTGGCTGTTAAACTCGCATCTATGGGAGTTAAACCAGAGATGGCTGTAGGTGTCATGATAGACCGCTCGGAGTATATGTTCGTATATCCGATGGCTATAATGAAAGCCGGTGGAGCATACATGCCGTTAGACAGCCACTTCCCGGAGGAACGTCTTTCTTATATGTGTGAAGATGCTGGGGTAGACTTGATATTGGCAGACGACGGACTTGTAAAGGAGGCTATGCCAAGCTTCAAGGGTAGAGTATTTGAAAAGTCGGAAATGGCATCGCTTCCAGAAGTTTCTGATAATGATGTTGAGGCTCTGCCTAAGGCACAACCAAACAATATGTATGTGGTATTGTATACTTCAGGTTCAACAGGAAAACCTAAGGGATGTGTGCTGGAGCATCACAATATTGTGAATTTCTGTCATTGGTATGTGCATGAATTCAATGTAACAGCCAAAGACCGGAGTGCGGCTTATGCCAACTTTGGATTTGATGCCCACATGATGGACCTGTATCCTGTGTTGTCGGTAGGTGCTTCGGTTTATATCATACCGTCGGACATGAGACTGGATTTGGCGGCTATGAACGATTACATAGAAGAAAACAAGCTTACTATAAGTTTCTTTACAACACAGATAGGTATACAGCTTGCCACACTATACAAGAACAGTTCATTCAGAACGGTTTCTATTGGAGGTGAAAAGTATATACCAATCAAGAAGCCGGCTTATGATTTGTATAACGGCTATGGACCAACCGAGTGTACGCTCTATTCTACAACATATAAGATAAAAAGCGACTATGAAGATGCTCCAATAGGAAAGCCGTTGGCAAATTACAGACTGTATATTGTTGATGCATCAATGAATCTTGTTCCGAGAGGATGTGCCGGTGAACTGTGTGTAGCCGGTGAAGGAGTGTCGAGAGAGTATCTTAACAATCCGGAGATGACACAGGCTAAATACGTGGTGATTGGCGGTGAGAGAATGTATCGCACCGGTGATTTGGTGCGTTGGAACGATGACGGTGATATCGTCTTCTTGGGAAGAATAGACAATCAGGTTAAACTGCGTGGCTTGCGCATTGAGCTGGGCGAGATTGAGGCAAGAGCCTTGCAACTGGCAGACATTAAAGAGGTGTGTGTTGACGTGAAGGAAATTGGCGGAATGCAGAACCTTGTATGTTATTACAGCGAGAAAGAAGGCTGTCAGTTGGATGATGAAAAACTCAGAAACTGGTTGTCGGAAACATTGACAGACTTCATGGTTCCTGAGATTTACGTCAAGATGGATACCTTGCCTCTCACACCAAATGGAAAGGTGAACAGAAGAGCTTTGCCTGTGCCAGAGGTTGAAGTTGACTTGGGAGAAATCATTGCTCCTGAAACTGAGCAGGAGAAGCAACTGTTCGACATCGTTAGTGTGCTGCTGAAGACATCATCTTTCGGTGTGACAACAAATCTGATTACTGTAGGTATGACCTCTCTGTCTGCTATGCGTCTGAGTGCGATAGTAAACAAAGAGATGGGACTGATAATCCCGACAAAGCAGATAATGAAGAATCCGACAATCCGTGGAATGATAAATTGCCTGGATGAGGACTACAAAACAGAAACAACAGTATTTGAGAAACGCGATTATTATCCTATTACCGAGAACCAGCGTGGTATAATCCTGGATTGGGAAATGAATCGTGAAACTACCCAATACAATATACCGTCTGTCAGAAAGATAAAGAACATCGATGCTGATACCCTTGCACAAGCTTTGGAGAAAGTTGTAAAGGCACATCCTTATGTGAATACACATTTTGAAATGAAGGATGGTGATGTTGTGCAATTGTGTTTAGACAACGCACCTGCTAATATTACTATAGACAAGCTGGCGGAAGAGCCGACAATCGATTTCCTGCAAGGATTGGTACGCCCATTTGATTTGTTCAACGGACCGTTGTATAGATTGGAGATATATCAAACGGAAAGTGCTGTATATCTGTTCCAGGATTTCCATCATAGCATCTTCGACGGTGTGTCGGATATGGTGTTCATGCAAGATCTGAAGACTGCTTTGCAGGGATTGGATATAGAACAAGAACAGCATACATATTTTGAGCATGCTGTTGAAGAAGAGAAGATGATGCACGATGAGGCTTTCACAAAGGCAGAAAGCTATTTCGACAATTTGCTCTCATCGGCAGAGTCTACCGTTTATCCGCACAGCAGTGAAGGCACAACCGACTCAGAGTATGGGAAGTTTGAATTTAAGATTCCAAGTGATTCTGTAGAGAACTTCAGCAGAGTGAATGGAGTTACAGCCAATGCTTATTTCTTGACGATATTTACTCAGGTGCTGCATCGTATCACACGCGAGGAAAGTGTGCTTATCAGCACTATTGACAACGGACGTCCTGACGTGAGATGGATGAATACCTTTGGAATGTTCGTAAAGACATATCCTATCGTCAGCACTCTGAACATAAAGGAAGCACACTCTACAACAATTGCCGCACAGACAAAGACAATGCAAGAGCAGTTGTTGAAGACTGAGGAAAATGGATTCTATCCATTTACATATATTGCGGAGCGTCATCATATCCGTCCGGAGATACTCTTTGTGTTCCACGGCAACATGATGACAGACGAGGAGAACACCGATGTTGAGACAATAAAAGTGAGTCCAGACACTGTTAAGATGCCATTGACATTGACTCTGTTCAACAACGGAAGCGATAACTATACTGCTCTGTTGATTTATAATCCTAAATTATATTCGGAAGCCGATATGAAGCGTTTGGCTTCTGCATTCCGCTCTGCTGCTCTCAATTCGCTGAACACACCATCGATAGCTGATATCTCGATGCTGAGCGAAACTGATGAGGCACAGTTGGAAAACTTCCATTCAACTGCCAAGAGCGATATCCCTTACACATTGTTCTATCAGCCGATAGAAGAAAACGCAGTGAAGTATGCCGACAGGGTAGCCTTGATAGCAAAGGACAGAACGCTTACATTTGCAGAGTTGAACGTTGAGGCTAACCGTGTGGCACATGCCTTGATGCGCAAGGGAGTGAAGCGTGGTGATAGGGTAGTATTGCTGTTGCCGAGAAGAAGTGCCGTTATTGTGAGCATGTTCGGTGTCAGCAAGACTGGTGCTGCATATATACCATGCGACCCTGCATATCCTGCAGATCGCATCAACTTGATTCTTACTGACTCTGAAGCTCAGTATGTAATTACAACAAAAGAGCATTTGGCTGATTATCCAGAAGGAAAGGGCATTGACATTGACGATATTTACATGACTGATGCTTTGCCTGGTGATGATGAGAATCCTGGAGTAGATGTCAGTCCGGAAGATTTGGCTTATCTGATATACACGTCAGGTTCAACAGGACGCCCTAAGGGAGTTATGCTCCGGCATATAGGTATTGCAAATTATCTGTACGACCATCCGGCTAATGTACATATCCGTGGATTGAAAGAACTGGATGTGAAATCGTTCGTTTCTATCACAACCCTGTCGTTCGATATGTCGTTGAAGGAGTTTGCAGGTTCGTTGTTTAATGGCATAACATCAATATTGGCAGATGAACAAGAAGTGATGGATGCTTCGCTATTGGCAAAATTGATGAACAAATACCATGCAGAGGGAATAAACGGCACATGCTCACGCCTCTTGACTTATATGGAACTTGACGAATTCTGCGAGGCTTTGTCTCATTGTAAGGTGGTATGGTCTGGTGGAGAGAAATATCCAATGACACTTCTTACAAAGCTACAGAAGATGGGTGTGCATATATTCAATACCTATGGACCTACCGAGATAACGGTATCTTCAAATATTAAAGATTTAACACATAGCCATAAGGTTACTGTGGGACATCCGCTGTTGAACTACGAGGAGTTTATTGTTGATATCTTCGATAATGAACTGCCACAAGGATTCACCGGAGAGCTGTTGATTGGCGGACTGGGTGTAGCTAAAGGTTATAACAACCTGCCGGAGATGACAGAGCAGCGCTTTGTAGAATATAAAGGTATCAGAGTGTATCGCTCAGGTGACTTGGCTTGTTGGCAACCAGATGGCGATGTAGAGATTCTGGGACGTAACGACAGCCAGGTAAAACTGAGAGGCTTCCGCGTGGAGCTCGGTGAGATAGAGGGACTGGCTTCCACTTTCGATGGAATCATGCAAGTTGTTGCCGATGTAAAGGAAATTGGATCGGCTCAACATCTATGCCTGTACTACACTTCGGATAAAGAAATTGACAGCGAGGAACTGAAAGAGTTCTTGGCTAATTCTTTGACCGAATATATGGTGCCTACGGTATATATGCAAATAGACAGTATTCCTCTGACACCTAACGGCAAGACAAACCGTAAGGCTCTGCCTATTCCTCAGTTGAAACAGGAAGAAATAATTGCGCCTGAAACTCCAGAGGAGGAACAGATGCTTGATGTTGTAAAGCAGCTGCTGAAGCTTGATGAACTTGGCGTTACAACAAATCTCGTTCCGTTTGGACTAAGCTCAATAGCTTCAATGCGACTTTCAGCCATGCTCTTACAACGTCATGGTGTGAAGTTGGCTGTTAAGGATATTTTGGAACATCCTACAGTGCGTGAGATGGTTGCCATGTCAGAAACTGCCGATAAAGAACAGCAACTGAAGCCGTATCCTGTTCAGGAGTGTTATCCAATGTCAGAGTCGCAGAAAGGAATGTTTGTAGACTGGATGATGAATCCAAATGGCTTGCAGTATAACATTCCTATACTGATACGTTATAAGGAATTAGACATAGAGCGCATCAAGCAAGCTATACAGGCAATTGGTGAGGCGCATCCTTATATAAAGGCACGACTGGAGCAGCGTGGAGAGAGTGTTGTGCAGGTGCGTAATGATGATGCACAGATGATTGTAGAAGAGGAGGTTCTTGACTTTGAGCCAACACGACAGTATTTCCAGGAGCATCTGCGTCCGTTCGATTTGCTGCACGATGTGTTGTATAGATTCAAAATATATACCACTCCGTCATACTATTATCTGTTCTTTGATATACACCATGTAATAAGCGATGGTACCAGCAACTTTGTGTTGGCACATGAACTGGAGCGTGCATATCGTGGAGAACAGCTGAAGAAGGAAGAGTATACAGCTTTCGACCGTGCTATTGATGAAGAGAAGATAATGCTGTCGGAGCGTGGAAAGAAAGCTGAGGAGTATTTCGATAACTTGGTCGGAGGTATTGATGCCACGGTATATCCTCATTCTGCAACGTTAGACAATAAAGGCATATACGGACAGTTCTCTGAAGAGATAGAGTCGAAGGATATTGAAGCATTCTGCCAGAAATATTCTATCGCTCCAAGTTGCTTCTTCTTGACTGTGTTCCATAATGTGCTGCATCGTGTTACACGTGAAGACAACACTTTGGTTTACTTTATCAGTAACGGACGTTCAGAAATTCAGTTCGAGAACTTCTTTGGAGTATTGGTAAAGACCATGCCTACTGTGTTCCATGACTTCAACTCTGATGTGGCATCTGCTGCAAAAGCAATGCACAAACAGATGCTCAACACTATATCGTACGACTTCTATCCATTCACGAAGATGGTGGAACGCCATGGCTTGAAGGCTGAGATCCTGTATAACTACTTTGTTGATTTGCAGACTAACCTTGTTCTTGATGACCATGTTCAAGAGTCTATAGGTTTGGATTGGGATACTCCTAAGACACCGCTGTCGCTCACGATGGTAAAGAATGAAGCTGGCAACTTTGAGGCAATCATTGAATATGACGCACGATTGTATAATGATGCCGATATGCATGTATTGGCTAAGGCTTTGCATAATTTCGCTGTTAATAGCACACGACCGGAGTGCAAGCAGCTGAACAATGTTTCGATGCTGTCGGAGGAGCAGACTAAAGACATCGTAACTTTGTCTACCGGACTTACGGTTGACCATAATTTGGATGAGACCGTGACGAATGCCATTGTGCGCCGTGCAAAAGAACAGCCTGACGCATGTGCAATAGTTGATTCTAAAGGAAAGACCACATACGGAGAATTGGATAGAAAGTCGAATATAATAGCCCATCTGTTGCTGGAAGCAGGCGTTAAGCCAAACCAGTTCGTTGCACTCATGATGGACAGAACAAGCGATTTCCAAGTATCAGTAATGGGTATCCACAAGGCTGCTGCTGCATACACGCCACTCGACACAGATTATCCGAATGAGCGCATCAGCTATATGCTGAAAGACTCTGAGGCAACAATCCTTATATCAAAACATTCTGTTATAGAGCAGAAGATGCAAGATGGTGCATTGGATCTTGAGGGCTTGAACATTATTTACATAGACGATGTTGACTTCTCTGCAGATGCTTCACCTATTGATTTGTCTACTCCAGAGGGATTGGCATATATGATATACACATCCGGTTCTACAGGTAATCCTAAGGGAGTGATGCTTCACCACAAGGGACTGAAGAACTTTACAGAGTCGTTGATTGAGGCTGAGTTCCTCACTTCAAGAGACCGTATCGCCTGCCATCGTGCCTTCTCGTTTGATGCTCATATTGGTGACCTTTATCCTATCTTGGTTGCTGGAGGCGAGATGCACATCATGCCTTCTGAAATACGTAAGGATTTGCAGTTGATATATGAGTTCCTGGTTGAACACAGAATAACAGGTGCAGGATTCACAACATCGTTGATGATGTTGCTGATAAACAATTATGATTTGCAGTTGAGATTCCTTACGGCTGGTGGTGAAAAACTGTCGGGAGTGAAGAGCGACAGCATACGTATCATAAATGAGTATGGTCCTACGGAATGTACCAACGACTCTACTCTCTATATTATCCGTCCGGGATTGGAAATAGAGAATATTCCTATTGGTCGTCCGTTGCCTAACACATATTCGTTTGTCGTGGATTTGGAAGGCAATCTTGTTCCGCAAGGTATATCCGGAGAGCTGTGTGTAGCAGGAGTTCAGGTGGGTCGTGGATATTGGAATCTGCCAGAGCAAACGGCAAAAGTGTTCACTTCTTGCCCATTCTTGCCAAACGACGAGAATGGAAACCCTGTCAGAATGTATCATACAGGCGACCTTGTATGCTATAATCAAAATGGCGACCTTGAATATATGGGACGTATTGACGGACAAGTCAAGTTGCGTGGCTTCCGTATTGAGGTAGGAGAGATTGAAGCTGTGGCATTGCAGTATAAGAATATGAAATATGCTGTAGCCAAGGTTTGTGAGGTTAATGGAAACAAGCAGCTCGTGTTGTATTATTCAACCAACGACAATGTGCCTATTGATGGTGATGTCCTATATGATTATCTGGATGCTTCACAGTTGGCTAAATATATGTTGCCAGACATCTTCATGCAGTTGCCACAAATGCCACTGTTGCCAAACGGAAAGGTGAACAGAAAGAATCTGCCAGCACCAGTGGTTGCAAGCAATATAGAATGTGTGGAGCCTCAGAACGAGAAAGAGTATCGCTTGCTGAAGATTGCCCGCGACTTGCTGAATAGGGATGATTTTGGCGTGACAAACGATTTGCGTAAGTTGGGCTTAACATCATTGCTCGCAATGAAGATGCTGGCAATGGCTTCAACTTATAATATAAACTTGAAAGTTGGCGACTTGCTGAAATATCGCAGCATACGCAAGCTTCTCGGCAATTCGATGTCTCTATCGTGCTGGGTTAACAAGCCAGAGGCAGGAAAGCCGATTGTCGTGTTCATCCATGGAGTAACAAACTTCAATCAGTCTAAGGCATACATAGATGCTTTGTCGCAACATTATTCTGTATATCAGATAGAGAACATCACCGACCATTACGATGTGTTGTTTAATGGTGACGACATTGAAGAAGTGGCAGAGATGTATTCAACTCTTATCGAAACATTCTTGGGCGACGACACACAGATATATGCTTTCACTGGCCATAGTTTTGGTGGAGAGTTGGCTTATCGCACGATGTTGAAGTGGAGCGAGAAAACAGGTCAGAAACCGAAACTGCTTATGCTCGACACCCGTTGGTCGGGAATGGCAAAACATTTGGATTTGTTTACCCGACTCATTGATAGCTTGCCAGAAGATATATTATCGTCGGAGAGCGGTGAGAATCTGAAGATGCAGGCAAAACATAGCCATGTATATGCAGAGTTGGCTTCAAAGAATGAACTTCCGGCATATGACGGTTGCGTTATTTATGAGCGTGCTATGCAGGCTAATGTTGATTTGAAGGTTATCAAGGAGCGTTTGCAGCAATTGTTGGCTGAGAAGGGATATGACTTGAGTGTCATTCCTGAAGACTTGCTGCAGGAGTTCGACGACACGCAAGTGATTGACAACAGTGAGTTCTGGCGTGAGCATACTTCATCATCCGACAAGTTCTTCTGTAGACAGATAGACAGCAGCCATAATGGAATGTTGTCGAAAGAGTTTGTTGATTCGTATGTTGACGACTTGACAAGCAAGGATTAAGACAGATAACTTCATTTAGAAAAAGCAAGGAATGTTTTGGAACTGTATCCAGAACATTCCTTTTATTTAATTATGGTATGTACAACGAAGATATGATGTTGCAGATATTCAATCATCCGGAAAAGGTTACAGAATGGGAGCTGGAGCAAGATTTGGTAGAACTTCCATTGTGGAGGCGCCAGAAAGCAATGTCTTTCAATTTCTTGATAGACAGAGTGTTGTGTGCCAAAGCTTTTCTCCTTTTGAAGCGAGGGGTGGCAAAAGAGTATGGAATTACGGAGCAGTTGAATTTTGATTATATAAACAACGGAAAACCTGTGTTGCGCAACAATCCCGCTATAAATTTCAATCTTAGTCATTGCCGTAGGGGTGTGCTCTGTGCTATCTCCTCAAAGCCTGTAGGTTGCGATATTGAGGAAATTGAAACATCGTTGGATCTTGATTTGGCGCATCATTGTTTTAACGAGCAAGAGTGTCGCATTATAACGGAGTCAGAAAAGCCATGTGTGGAGTTCACCAAGTTATGGACAGTAAAGGAGGCTGTGCTGAAGCTTACGGGCGATGGCATCAATGATGATTTGCCTTCGCTGCTTACTGCTGATTTGCTGGATAAACTGGATATAAAAACTGTGGTGTGTGAGAATTACGGATATGTGTATTCTGTGTGCAGATATAAGGCTGATTTATGTTGAATAGTTTTGTGTGTCAGAGTATAAAGGCATGTTGCTTTTGCTAAACTGCCTTCTTAGTGCTTGTAAGCCGTGCTTTTACGTCTCGTAAAGTTGCTGTTTACAAGCAGTAAGAAGGCTGTTTTTATTTCCGCAAAGCGAAGTTGAAAACAAGTCCGCCTTTGTCTGCATTCTTCACGCTTATTGTTCCTCCGTGCAGCAATATGGCATTCTTCACGATGGCAAGTCCGAGCCCGGTTCCTCCCATCTTTCTGCTTCGTCCTTTATCAACACGATAGAAGCGTTCAAAGAGTCGTGCGAGATGCTCAGCCGGCACACCTGTTCCGTTGTCACTGAATGTGAAGTGCCACATCTTGTCATCCTCTTCAGCCGATACAGTAACAGTTGTTCCTTCTCCGGCGTATGCTATAGCATTGTCGGTAAGATTGCGGAACACACTGTAGATAAGCGACTGATTTCCGTGTATAGATATTCCGTCGGGCAATTTGTTTATGAATTTCATCCTGTTAGCCTCCATTTGCAATGCCGTTTCTTTCTGAATGTTTGCAACGGTTTTGGATATGTCGACAAGAGTGAATTCGGTGAGCATGTCAGAGGCATCGTCAAGTCTGTTCAGTGTAGAAATATCTCGCAGTAAAGATGTCAGCCGCTGTGCCTGTGCGAAGCAACGCTGCAGGAATTGCTTTTTCATCTCATCGTTGATGTTTGGATTATCCAGGATTGTTTCAAGATAACCCTGTATGCTTGCCACAGGAGTCTTCAACTCATGCGCAATGTTTTGCGTAAGCTGTCGTTTCAGAATGTTTTGTTCCTGCTTGGTATGTTGCAGCCGTTTGTATATCTTTATTATCTTTTCGGCAATTTCTCCAAGTTCGTCACTTGGAAAAGCCGCGAGGTCCTCAGTATCAAGACTCTCGTTGTGGTCGGCACGGTTTGCAAAAGTGCGCAGTTTCTTGACGTTCATTCCCAGCCGATAAGTGAAGCGGTAAAGCAGAACGGTGAGCAGCAACACGGCTCCGAGCGAGAACCAAACATAATGCTGGTCGGTTTGCAGCATACGTGCCAGGCTGTTGTTGTACGGCAATGCACTTCTTATTATAAAATGCTGCTTAGGGAAATAAGTTGCAGAATAGAAGTACGACTGTCCCATAGTGGTACTTTTTCTGTCAATGTCGTATCCAGAGCCAAATTTCAGAGCCTTCTGAACTTCATCCCTGCTTATGTGATTCTCAAGTGCAGCATAGTTTTTGTATTTATTGTCGTATAGCACGTTGCCCCTCATGTCAATCAGCGTTACCCTCATGTCTGGCTCATAGTGAGTCTTGACATAAGTGTTTATATAATTCTCCGACATATTTTTTCTCATGGCAAGCATTTCAGCCATGTGCTCATTGTAGTCTTGCAATCTGGTGTCGAGAATATCAATCTTGTATCGTTTCTCTCTATCATGCTGAAAAACGATAAATGAGGCTGCAAACAAGATGAAAATTGTCAATACACTGAAGTAAAGTTTAGTGCCAACAGAAGTTCTTTCCATATCTTTTGGGTTAAGCGTCGAAATAATATCCAAATCCTAATCTCGTTACGATACACTTGGCAAATCTTCCGATTTTCTTGCGCAGACGGGTAATGTTCACGTCTACAGTCCTATCCAGCACGAGCACATCCTTAGGCCAGATACGGTCTATCAGCTCTTGGCGTGAGAACACTCTTCCACGCTCGTCGAGCAGTAGATGCAGAATTTCGAATTCCGTTTTGGTGAAAGGCACATCCTCACCGTCTATGCTTACAGTCTTTTTGTCGAGGTTCAGCTCCAGTCCCTGATAACTGATGATATTGCTCTGTTGGTGATTGTCTTTTTCTTGAGTCCTTCTCAAAACGGCTCTAACTCTGACCATAACCTCACGTATGGAGAAAGGCTTTGATATATAATCGTCGGCTCCGAGATTAAAGCCTGTCACGGTGTCGTTCTCAGTATCTTTTGCAGTGAGGAATATTATTGGTATATTCATGGTCTGCTGATTTCCTTTGAGCTTCTTTGCCAAGGCAAATCCCGACATTCCCCCCATCATGACATCGAGTAACAGCAAGTCGTATTTCTCAATATTCATCTCAAGAGCCTCCTCGGCAGAGTTTGCGGTGTCTACGTCATACCCCTCTGTTTCGAGGTTAAACTTTAGAATCTCGCATAAATCCTGTTCATCGTCAACTACTAAAATACGAGTATTTGTTTCCATCCTTTTAATATTATATGATTTCGGTTGCAAAGATATTCAATTTAATGTTCATATATATTTCAGGCATATTACAATTCGGTTACTTTTGCATTCACCTTTTTATAGGAATTGAAAATTCAAATCTTGCTCCGTTTGTATAGTCAGCATTAATTTCAATCTTTCCACCAAGCTTTTCTGCGATAACTTTGCAAATATACAGTCCGAGACCAGCCCCTTGTTTGTATTTGTCGAGTTTGCTGAAACGTTCGAAAATTGTAAGATGCTTGTCTTTAGGTATACCTATTCCAGTATCAGTAACAGTGATTTTTAGTATGTTGTTCAGGTCGTCAGTGCTACATTCAAGCGTAATGCTTCCCGCTTCAGTATATTTCATTGCATTTGTGAGCATGTTTTCTGTAACCTGTATCAAGCGCCGCTTGTCAGACAGTATGGTGAAGCTTTTTGGAATCTTTATGTCACAGACAAGTTCTACAGCGTCTGCCTTCCTGTGTATAGTATCATTGATGGCTTGTTTGCAAGCATCATAAATGTTTACTTCCTCAGATTTCATTACATACTTTCCGCTTTCAATACTTGTCAAATCCAAAATGTCATTGATGAGCGTTGTAAGAATCTCAGAGTTGGTAGTAATCATTTTTGTCATTTCCTCTCGTTCTTCGGCAGTCATATAGTCGCTGTTCTCTGAAAGAATCTGCGAGAATCCAACTATCGAGTTTAGAGGTGTGCGTATCTCGTGGCTCATGTTTTGTACGAACCTTGTCTTCATTCTGTCTGCCTCTTGCGCTTTGTCGTTGGCAATGTTCAAGTTCACCAGTGTATCCGTCAGGCATTTTCTTGTGTGCTGAAGCTTCTGTGTAAGCTTGTTGCTGCGCTGAAGATACAGATAAGCCAGTATAGATATAATTGCAATTATGGCTAATATTACGATATATCTTATTCTTAGAGATTGTGCTTCCTTCTCCTGTGCTTTCCTTGCCATTTGCTGATGAACAAGCGAGTTGCTGAGACGTTGAGCCAACAACCGTTGGTTCATGTAGGATATACGTTTACTTTCAGTATTTGCCAGTGCAAGAGCTTCCTCGTTTTTCAGATGCGACAGTTCAAGGTCGTTGTTTTTTATCTTCAGGTTCGTCTGCTCAATTTCAAGTTCCGAAAGTTTGTTGGCAGCCCGTTGTTTGTCGAGCTCCGATAGATTATTGCTAATCTCTGCACTCATTCTTGCCCAATCGGCAATAAATGTTTTCTTGCTGTCGCCATATAGCGAAGTGTTCAGTTTTTGCATGGAACTGAACATTTGTGGCAATCTGCCCTTCCGCTTGTTGTAGGCAATGTCTACGAAGAGGCGGAAAGCTCCCATTTCAGTTTGTTGCATTTTCTTTTCTGCTTCAGGATTCTTTCCGTCGTTGATGAGTTTCATTACTTCAAGACAGTTTGCTATAAACGGCATGATGTTAGGAGCAGTATTTTTGTATGATATGAATTTGTCGTATGCTTTTTTGAATTCATCATCCTTTTCGAGCATGAACAAAGTAAAAGCCTTATACCCCCACAACCCTTTGATAGCTGGAATGTATTCAGATTCCTCCAGACCTTTGTTGATAGTTTTAATGGCATCCTGGAAATGCCATACAATGATATAACATTCGGCAATCCTCTTGTAGTCAATGCCTATGTCATGTTTTATGTTGTATTTCTTGTAGCAGTCGATAGCCTGATTATATTCATCGATAGCCTGCACAATCTGCAATTGCTTGCGGTGCATGTTTCCAAGAGAAATGTGTCCGATGATTATTCCGTAGCTATGCCCATGCTGCTTAGCAAATTTCAGCATGTTGTCTTGATATTTCAAAGCTTCAGAATAATAGGCATAATTCGTCAGATATGTAACCTTGTATGAAACAGCATTGTAGAAAGCTTCCACCTTATTGTATTTCAAAGCTAAATCCATTAGTGGCTTCAATGTTTTTTCCAGCTTGGCAATGTTGTCAGGCTTCATATATTCGTACTTCATCGGGATAGTGAGTGCCAGAAGTTCCATATCCCTATTGCCTTCGGCAACAGCTTTTTTTCGTATGTAATTGGCAATATCAATACATTCTTTACTATTTATTTTCTTTAATGCATCTTTATATAGAGAGTACAGTTCCGTTTCTTGCTTGCTGTTTTGTGCATGCAAGTTATATGCCGTTAATAATGCTATTGCGATTATTATTGCTTTTAGATAGATAGCGATGTTCCTTCTCATTTCTCAAATGGAATAGTGAACCAGAATCGTGCGCCTCCTGTATATTCTGGGTCAATGTTGATGCTTCCGCCAAGTTTTGTGGCTATTGTTCTGCAAATGTCAAGTCCGAGCCCTGTGCCTTGCTTAAATGAGTCAAGCTTTTTGAACCTTTCAAAAATCTCAGCTTGCTTGTCTTTCGGAACACCGATGCCGGTATCTGTCACCGCGAATGTAAGCATTCCTGGATTTGCAGCAGCAGAACACGACAGAGTTATGCTTCCGTGTGTAGTGTTCTTTTCTGCATTTGTAAGCATATTTATCAGCACTTGGCGTACTCGGTTGCGGTCGGTAATTGTGGTGCAGGAATCGTCTACGTCAGAAGTGAATTTCATTTCAACCCCAGGTGCAAGTCTGTGGCGTACAGTTTCTATTGTTTCTCTGCACAAGTCATTTATGCCAACCATTTCCTTGCTCATCGTGAAGCTGTTGTTCTCAAGGTCTGTAATGTCAAGAATGTCGTTGACGATGGTAATGAGCATATCAGAATTGTCGGCAATATGCTTTGTCATTTTCTTTTTTTCTTCAGTGTCAATCTCTTCGCCCATGTCAGTCAGCAGTTGCGAGAATCCCACGATGGCATTGAGTGGAGTTCTGATTTCATGGCTCATGTTTTGTATGAACAGCGTTTTCATTTGTTCAGACTGTATTGCTTTGTCTTTTGCTGCAAACAGCTCCTTTATGCTGCTGTTAAGTTTCTTGTTGCCTTCTTCTATCTTTTTTGCAATGTTTTTCTTTCGCCATATATATGCAAATGTCATGACAAGTGCAAGCAAAGCAAACGTCAAGATAGAGTCACTGATGAACTTTTCCTGTTTCATTCTCCTGTCTTTCTCTTTCTTTTCCAATTGCTGTGTGGCTATTGAGTCGGCAAGCTGCTTGGCAAGCAATTGTTGGGTGGTGAACGACAGATGCTGCTTGTCTTCTGCAGCTTGTGCCAATTGTGTCGCATAGAGTCCACGTTCCAATTCAAGCGAGGAGTTTCGCAGTAGCATCTGGGTGTTAGACAGTTCCAACTGTGTCTTTTTGTTTATAATCTGTTGCTGTTCAGCTTTTAGATGTTGGTCAATAAAAATATTCTTCATGCTTTTCTTGTCACTTTTGAATATAGCCATACTATTCTCATAATGGTTCAGCAACAGTTTTTGCAGATATTCAATACCTTTTGCATAATCGTTTTTTCTCTGGCAAAGTGCAGCATAAAGCCTGTAGCTCTCATCGTCAGAGATTTTTGCTATGCTGTCGATAATGCTTTCTGCATCATTGTATCTCCCGTCGTATATAGCCTTGCATGCCTTGATGGCATTGTTCATTATAATGTAGCTATTTTCAAGCTTTGTCTTGTTCTTTTGCAGGTAGCTGTATTTTTCAATAAACTCTTTGTCGTGTCCGAGCATAAAGTTTCCGTAACATTCGTATATATATACATTATTTGTATCGGCATAACTCCTACAGTATTCCAGAGCTTTCTTTGCAGCTTTTAGCAAATTGTCGTAGTCACCCATCATGCGATAGCAATCGCTGATACTAAGATATTCTCTTGATATAAATCTGCGGTAGCTGCTGTCCTTATAGCTGTTGATAGCTTTTTGGTAGCTGTTGATTGCTTGCGACAACTCGCTGCGGAATTGCTGTAGCACACCATCCATTCTATACAGAGTTTGTATTCCCTCTTGATGACCATGTTTCGTGGCTAAATTCTTTTGTTCTTGCAGATAGAGAAAAGCTTCAAGATACTTTTGCTCACGTATGAGATACGTCTCTTTTAGAGAAACGGCATAATAATAGTAATGCTGCATGCCATATTGTTTCGTCTTGTCGAGAACCGCTTTCACGGTTCTGTCCACGGCATTAAGGTTTTGTGGCTTGTAGAATTCATGCAGTATATTTACGGTTAGAGCATTTATTTCTCCATATCTGTCTCCTATGGCAATGGCTTTTCGTCTGAGGCTGTCAGCAAAAGCAATGCCCTGTGGCTTTTTCCTCATGTTGTATGCTTTTACATACAAAGGATAAAGTTTATCGTTTATCTTTTGTGGATTATTCTGGGCTAATGCAGAAATGGTCATAGTGCATAGCAGCACCATGACAACAAGGAAACGCCTTATATATTTATTAAATAGACAATTTGCCATACGATTGTTTCTATAAGTTTATACGTCAATGTTTGTTTAGGCAATAACCCATTAAAGTAAAGACAATGCAAAGATAAGTAATAATATTGTCTTTTTTTATTTCTTATGCCAAATCTTTTTCCTGTCGTTTCTTCTAATACCATATTTTGATGTAATTTTGCAGCTATAAAAAACTAATTAAAAAGAAAATGAATAATCAGACAAAGGCAATTGATACTCCATTTGGAAAGCGTGATGCCTATGGATCTTTAAGTATGCCAGTTTATCATACTGCAGCATACGAGTTTGACACAGCAGCCGATATGGCTGAGGCTTTCACCGGGAAAGTTATAGCTCCAGACTATTCGAGAGTGATGAACCCTACGGTTATGTACCTTGAAGACAAGGTGAAAGCATTGACGGGGGCAAGCAATGTAGTGGCAATGTCGTCAGGTATGGCTGCAATAAGCAACACACTTATGGCTCTTGCCGCATCAGGAAAGAATATTGTTACTTCACGCCACATGTTTGGAAACACCTTCTCGCTGATAACAGAGTCACTAAAACGCTTTGGAGTAGAAGCTCGTCCTTGTGATTTGCTGAACCTTGCAGAAGTAAAAGAAAAGATGGATGAGAACACTTGCTGCATATTCCTTGAGATTATAACTAATCCGCAGATGGAAGTTGCCGATCTTAAAGAGCTTGCCGCAATTGCACATGAATATAAGGTGCCACTTGTTGCGGATACTACGGTTATCCCGTTCACACAGTTCTCAGCAAAGGAGCTTGATGTTGATATAGAAGTGGTTTCAAGTACTAAATATCTTTCAGGTGGTGCGACTACACTTGGCGGACTCGTTATTGACTATGGCACGACATCAGGTTTTGGACACACAATAAAGAATGAAATGCTGTTCAACTTTGGTGCTTACATGACACCGCATGTGGCATACATGCAGTCGCTCGGACTTGAAACACTCGATGCAAGATACCGTGTGCAGAGCCAGAATACATTGTATTTGGCTGAGAAACTGCGCACATTGTCAGAGATTAAGAGTGTGAATTATGTCGGTCTTGCCGATAACCCTTATCATGCAATAGCTGAAAAGCAATACGGAAAGACCGCAGGAGCGATGATGACTATCGACTTGGAGAGCAAGGAAGCATGCTTCAATATGATAAACAACTTGAAACTTGTGCGCCGTGCTACAAATCTGTTTGACAATAAAACGCTTGCCATTCATCCTGCAAGCACTATATTCGGGTTGTTCTCTGATGCAGAGCGTGCTGCTATGGATGTTCTCGACACTACAGTGCGCATATCTGTAGGCTTGGAAGACATGGATGATGTGTTTGAAGATATAAAGCAAGCATTGAAGGCATAGTATAATAGCTCTTAGATAAAATAAAAGACAATGTACGATTTTAATAAGATAGTAGACCGCACGGGTAGTGGCGACCTTAAACACGAAGTGCTTGAAGAGCGCTATGGGCGTGCAGACTTGCTGCCATTGTGGGTGGCAGACATGGATTTTGAAACGCCATCCTTCATAACAGATGCATTGCGCAAACGCCTTGAACATTCTCTTTTTGGGTATACGGTAGAACCTAAAAACTATTGGCAAACAGTGCAGAAATGGATAAAGGACCATCATCAATGGGATGTTAAAAGAGAGTGGCTTAGTTATATTCCCGGCATTGTGAAAGGTATTGGTATGGTTGTCAATGTCTTTACAAAACCAGACGAGAAAGTTATAATACAGCCACCTGTATACCATCCATTCCGGTTGACACCGCAAGGTAACGGCAGAGAAGTAGTGTACAATCCGCTAAAGGAAAACGAGGACGGTACATATTCAATGGACTTTGATAATCTTGCAGAGGTTGCCGACGATAAGTGTAAGGTGCTTATTCTCTCAAACCCTCACAATCCGGCAGGAATAGTGTGGAGCAAGGATACTTTGGCTCATCTTGCAGATTTCTGTTTCGACCATAACATTCTTGTTATTTCGGATGAAATACATTGTGACATGGCTCTTTGGGGGAACAAACATGTTCCATTTGCTACTGCATCAGAGAAAGCTGCACAATGCAGTATTACATTCGGTGCACCGTCTAAAACTTTCAACATAGCAGGAATAGTAAGTTCTTACTCTATAATTCCAAATGATGAGATACGCAACAAGTTTTATACATGGCTTGCAGCAAATGAGCTAAATGAGGCTCCAATGTTTTCGCCGATAGCAACAATTGCTGCATTTAAAAATGGTGAAGAGTGGCGTAAGGATATGTTACATTATATAGAAGAGAATATAATGTTTGTGGAGAAATACTGTAAGGAGTACTTGCCGCAAATAAAACCGTTGCGTCCAGAAGCTTCATTCTTGGTGTGGCTTGATTGCCGACAGCTTGGCTTAAATCATGAACAGCTCATTGACTTGTTTGTCAACAAGGCACATCTCGCACTGAACGATGGTGAGATGTTTGGTAAAGGAGGCGAAGGATTCATGCGAATGAATGTTGGAACACCAAGAGCAATTCTGAAGAAAGCTCTTGACCAATTGAAAGAAGCTTTAGCTTAAAGTATAAAAAATAATCAGGAACTACCCCACAGCAGTGGGAGTTCCTGATTATTTATTTTGTATATGGAAAACAAAATCTTGTTGTACCTGGTAGGTATCAACGTATTTGCTTAATTGTCTTTTCCGTTCCGTTGGCATATTTTATCCGCATCAAATAGATGCCGCTCTGCGGTGCTCTGTTGAGGTGCGAACCATTAATGGCTATGTATTCAACTTTATTTATTTGGTTGCCATTATCAGGCATGACTATTGATGCAGTGTTGTCTTTCTTCAGTTCGTATCTTCCTGTATTGAACACTGTACAGTCGAGTGCATCATCCGGATTATAATTGCTTACGAAAGCAACAACTTCAACATCGTGTGCCACAAGTGGAACGTCTTTATCATAACTGTCTTTCTCCCAGAACAGTGCAGACTCTATAGCTTCAGGCAAAGTATATGAATATTTCTTCTGTGCCTTGTTGCTGTTAAAGGTTATTTCTTCGCCAAACAGAGGGGTCACACAAGCACGGTATACATGGCGGTGCTTGAATGTATCCGACGAATATCCAGCCTGATGATGATGCAGAATACTGTCTTGAATGATATATACACTCAGACGAGGGTTGGCACATTGGGCATCGAATATCTCATCTTTCTCTATGTCTACTGTTATGTCAAGTTTGCGAGTAATAGCATCATAAGTGCATACAGGTGTTACACCTACAAATGCCAGACGACTCGTAACATAACCCAATACAGGAGCGAACGTGTTAGCATATCCTACAGACATTACCGGACTGTCTGGTTTGCCTCCAAGTGCGCCCTTGCATGCCTCGTCGTTGAGCCTGTCGAGCATGACAGCAGGAGCATAAGTGCCGTTACTGCCGTAAAACCACTCTAACTGCTTATCGTCGTCAGTTGAAAGAAAATCAAATTTATATCCGGCATGATGTGTCACCTGTATCACGTTCTTATCGTAACCCTGCTCCATACATTGTTCTATGGTGTTGATTGCGCGTGGGCAGTTGCCACACTCCTCGGTGCTAAATTCTTCAAGTAGAACGTTGTGATAGTATTTTGTGTTCGCATCATCGTAGGTTGACATATATACCGTGGTTGTGTTGTCGGCTGTATATCCGTCTCCATCGGCAATGACTTCTACCGATACCGGTATTTTTACTCCCTTTGCTATGAGACTTGAATTGAATGCCACATCTATGGTGTCGCGCTCAAAGGCATTGAGCACTTTTGTCAGATTGCCCTCTGCAACAGTCTTCTCGCCAGCTTTACAGATATAGCGGTAGCCATTAATGGCAATATTCGAGAAATTCTGCACACCAACCTTTGCGTTGAACAAAGTGCCAAGTTCTGTTGTCTGATCATACTTCGTGCCTGTAACGGCAAGATCTATAGCTGGTACATTGTCGCCTTCAATAACAAGTTCGATACTGAGCGATCCAATCTTGTCGCTACTCTTGTCGGTCCATTCTCCGTTCTTTGCTATCCAATAGCCGTTGCTGTTCACAGGTCCGGCAACCGACATGCATCTTGCTGTTATTTCCTGTTCGAATGAAAATCCAACCACGATATCTTCGGTACCACTAACTGTACCACCGTTCTCAAGTGTCACCTCATTCCAGCCAAACTGTGGCGAGGCAACTTTTGTTGAATCGATATTATTTGCCGTGAGCGAATTTCTTATCCAGCCACGCAGATTTGAAAAGCCGTCAACTTTTACTAATCCAATCCTTATACCTGTAATCTTAGCTCCAGTATACTTTGCAAGTTGTTTTTTCGAAATTACAACAGCAGCCGAAATCGTACCGTTGCCAGTTTTTCCATATCCTTTTTCGCTCATCTGTCCTTCGCAGGGACCGAAATGAAAAGTGGCAGCATGTGCCATGCAGCAGGCTGATACCCACATACATGCACATACTGCAACCTTCATGATATTCTTTATGAACTCAATCATAAGCTTATCTTTGTAGTTATTTCATGATTTTGAATGTCTTGTCACCCATCTTTACGATATATACACCAGACTTTGTTGGGTTGTCCACGCGTACACCGTCGAGTGTTGTATAAACAGCCTTTGCATTAACATCTGCATTCACACCGCTGATTGCAGTTGACTCAGGAGATAATACTGTTATAGTGTTAGACTTGCTGCTTGCCTTGTCGCCAAAGGTTCCTGTTACGGTATATTCAAACTTGTCGTTGCCAGTAAACGGAACTTCCAGCTTATATGATGTTGCATCATAAGAAGTTGTCACTGTGCTATAAGGTAAAGTATAGGTATCGTTATTTTTCAGCTCTGCAGTTGCTTTCAGGTTAGAGAAGAGCACAATGTCACCACCGTCTGCAGCATCTATTATTTGGAAGATAAGGCGTGAATCCTTGCTACCGCCGCTTACTTCCACATCAAACTGGCTGCCAGCTGTTGATACTTCAAACACTTTAGCTCCATCGTTGAATTTTACAGTATTGCCGGCACCGAGTGTTCCGAAACCAACCTTTACCTGAGCATCGTCAATGCTTGTTTGTGCAATACCGGAAATCTTAGCCTTGCCCTCGCCAATGGTAAAGTCGGCAACCGGTCCGAACAATGCTCCCGGAAGACCGTATGACTCATACATGTTTGTTATGCCGAAGCCTCCAGTGAAACCAACACCGAGCAATGTGCTCCATCCTGGAACCTTGAAGAAGTTGTCAAGACTTACCGGGGTAACGAAGTCTTGTGTTTGTACAGTTCCCTTTGGATCATTCATTGCATAAGGAATATTGCTGAAGTCATCATCTATATAAGTCACAGACTCGCCATCGGTTGTGGCAGTGTGGGTGCGTACGAACGACAGATTGTAGTTTGCCGCATACTGTGAAGTTTCCCAGTTTGCCGTAAATCCAGAGGTAGAAATGTCTGTTGCTTCCAATGCCACAGGAGTATCAACCTTAGATACGCTTGGTGTAGCATATCCTGTGGCTGGATAAGACTTGTCGTTGCCGTTCATTGCCGTAACTTTCACAAGGTATTTGTGAGTCGGAATAATCTGAAATGCTACCTTTGCCGTTGGTTCAGAAACTGTCTTCGTGGCAACAGTCTGTGTTTCGTAAGTAGAGCTTTTACCTTCAAAGTCATCATCAAGAATCTCAACATAATATTCGGTTGCTCCATCCACAGCGTCCCAAGTGGCAGTCAGCTCGCCTCCTCCGGTGGTTGTTAGCTTAACGTTCTTAGGCTTGGTCAGCGGATAGGTAAGTTTTTCAAGCTTCAAATTGTCCACCAATATTTTTCCTTGCCATCCGAGAAACATAATGCTGGTGTATTTAACACCACCGTCTAAGTATAGCTCCACATCCGACCAGTCGTTTGTCATAGGCAGACCAGAAGCTGATATTATACTTTTCTTGCTATTGTCAGGATCTTCGTTCATGAAAAAATATTGCAAAACCTGATCCTGCGCATTTGGGTTCACGTTCTTTACACGGAACGTAACTTTAAATGTTCCATCGTTTTCACTGAGGTCGAGTGCCGGTGTCATAAGATATCCAGGACCTTCGTCGCCAATTTCATCAAATCCCAAATATGCTTTGCCTCCAGCTTGGTATACGCGGAAAGCTCCCCAACCCGGTAATGTGGTATAATTGTCAAACACATCAGCTATGTTTGTAGCATCAGGAGCGTCTTCGCTTCCAGCTGTTAGCTTGGAGAAGTCTTCGTCAATCTTTGTTTCCGACACAATGTTTCCGCTTTCGGCTCTCATTATGTAGTTAGCATTGTTGTATGCAGCCATTACTTGCTCAGGTGTGAAATTCTTTCCTATTGGAGTGGCAAGAAATTTTTTCACAGCCTGTGGTATTGCTTTGCTCTGAGTTCCAGTCTGCAAAGACAACTTGTTAAACTGCGGTATAGCTGCCGTATTGTCGGCTACTGCATTTCCCGATACAAGACTTAATGCTAATAATGCGTAAAGTAAATTCCTTCTCATATGCATCATATTTTAATATGTTAAACGTTTGGACTTTTACTATCCATTTTCTTTTATTCCGTTTGCAAAATTATAATATTGATGCGAAAATAAAGATTATTGTTCCGTTTTGTTGTTTCTGTTTTTGAAAAAAGAAACAAAATCAGTATATTTGCAATATAAAATACGAATAATTATGAACTTCAGATACACTATTGTTTTAATTTTATTCTTTTTTACAGCATTTTTATGCAATGCCAAGATTGCGGGAGATGCAAAGAATATATTGGAGAAAGGAAAAGTTCTCTATGACAACGAGCAATATTCCGAAGCAACATCCTTATATCTTAAAGCTATGAAAACAGCAAAAGAAAACAAGGATATGCTTACTTATACCAAAGGACTCTACAATTTGGGAATGGTCTATGTGAGAATGGATGATATTGAACGGGCTCTTTATTATTTCAACTTGTGTTATGAAAGTGCAAAGAGTCTGGACGACAAAGTGATGCAAGGTAAATGCGTGTCGTATATGGCTTGTTGCTATGGCTTTGCCCAAAATGTTGAAAAGGCGAAATATTATTTCAGATTGCAGCAGACGTTACCTGACGAAAACGAAAACATAAAGCAATACTATCTTTTGTTCAATGGAGGACTGATAAGTTTTCTTGAAAAGAAAAACGATAGAGCATTGCAACAGTTTCATCTTGCCATAGATTGCGTGCAAAGGCATAGGCTTGACAAAAAATACTTGCAGTCTGTGTATGGCATAATGGTTTACATCCAATTGTACAAGAATGATGTTAACGAGGCTCTAAGATTTTGTGAAGAATATAAAAGAGCTACTCAACACGACAATAAGAAATTGTGGAAAGAGGCTTACTATGAGATGATTTGTGATGTATACAAATCTGCAGGTGACTCAAGCAAGGCAGGAAAATACCGTAGGTTGGCAGACTCTATATTCAATGCCAGAATAGCCAAGCAGCAGATTAAGGCGATAGACAACAGTATAGTGAAATTTGAAGGCGAAAGCAACAGAAAAGATATTTTGGCATTGAACTCTACTGTGAGCAGACAATGGTCATTTATATTGGTATGCGTTTTTTTTGTTGTTGTGCTCATAGCTCTTGTTGCTGTTATCGTAATAAAAAACAGAAAGCTGAAGCATGCTTACCAACTTGTGATAAGTCGAAACCGAGAACTGGCTATTGTGAGCTTGATGTCGAAAAAATTAAGAGACAAATCTTCTGAACCATTAGAGAAATACGCTAAGCCAATCAATTCTCTTGTAGAAAAGGACAACGAGAGCAAGCTTGTCGGCAATAATGCAAATGATGTCGTGCTGACGCAGGAGCAGATTGATGATATACTCTCTAATATTGTGTCAACGATGGAAAATGTAGAAGTAATATCAAAATCTGATTTCACTCTTGGAACTCTTGCCAAGATGATAGGTTCGAACACTCGCTATGTATCGTGGGTAATTAACAACACTTACAACAAAAACTTCAAGACTTTGCTTAACGAATACAGGATAAGGGAGGTTTGCCGGAGAATGGAAGATACAGAACATTTTGGGCATCTGACGATTCAGGGACTTTACACCTCTATGGGATATAGTTCGCCAAGCAATTTCCTGCGTGCATTCAAAAACGTGAACGGTATGACCCCATCTACTTATTTAAAATTGATTGATGAAAGAAAAAAACAGGCTGATAAAGATGCTGATGTGAAGAATTTCCACTGTTTAGAATAAGCAATACATGCAGAAATTCTAAAGCCTTGTTAGGGTAGGTATGCGTAGCTTTGTCAACAGTAAGACACCGTCTTGCTGGCGGTGCAACATACTTGCACTGACTGTGTAGCGTTAGTGCATTGCCACTACACAGCCTGTGCTTTTTGATAATCTGGCACACAGCGCATGTTTACTAATCCATCACCATCCATCACTCATCCCTCACTCTCAGAAAAGCCGATAAACACAGGGAGTACAGATAGAAAAGTGAGGGATGAGGGATAAATCGAAAAAAAATATTTATGCTTTATAAATAAAAAATCGGGAAAGTAGAGGACATAAAAATCCACTACTTTCCCGATAGCTTTTATGAAGTCTGATATTATAAACCAATGACAGCTTTCTCTACCCAGTATATGCCGATTCCGGCAAGATAACCAACAAATGCAATCCATGTTATTCTCTTCATATACCAGCCAAAAGTAATCTTTTCCAGTCCCATAACAACAACACCTGCAGCAGAACCGATGATGAGCATAGAACCACCAACACCGGCACAATAGGCGAGTAGCTGCCAGAAGATACCGTCGACCGACATATCTCCACCGATAGAAGGATCTACAGGATACATACCCATACAGCCTGCTACAAGAGGAACATTGTCTACAATGCTTGAGAGCACACCGATGATTCCGGTAACGAGATAGTGGTTGCCGTCGAATACAACGTTCAAGCCTTGACCGAGCTGCGTAAGAACACCGATCGTCTCAAGACAAGCCACAGCCATCAAAATGCCGAGGAAGAACAGGATGGTTGACATATCTATGCGCGACAGCATATTGCTTACGCGTTTCTGCATGCTGCTCTTGTTGGCACTCTTTGGCAGATGACTGTAGAATACCTCAGTTACAGTCCAAAGCAAGCCCAGGATAAGCAATATTCCTACAAACGGAGGCAGATGGGTTATTGACTTGAAAATTGGAACAAAGATAAGACCGCCTACACCGAGGAAGAATACAGCCTTGCGTTGTGCAGCAGTGAATTCGCTTGAGCCCATTTCGCCACCTTTGTCTTCAGGTGTTACAAGTTTGCCTTTAAGATAAAAAGACAGGATGTATGCAGGAATAATCATAGAAACCAATGAAGGAACAAGAATCTCTTTGATTACACCGCCAGCAGTGATTACACCCTTGTTCCATAGCATGATGGTTGTTACATCGCCAATAGGAGAGAATGCACCGCCAGAGTTTGCAGCTATAACAACGAGGGCTGCATAAATTATGCGGTCTTTATGGTCGCTGACAAGCTTGCGCAGAATCATTATCATCACGATAGATGTTGTAAGATTGTCAAGGATTGCCGACAGTATGAATGTCATGAAAGCAATTCGCCATAATAGAGCCTTCTTGCTCTTTGTCTTTAATGTGTCGCGCACGAAATTGAAACCACCGTTTTGGTCTACTAGTTCCACGATTGTCATGGCTCCCATAAGGAAGAATAAGGTTGTAGCGGTGCTTCCGAGATGATGCTCGATAGTTTCGCTTACTACTGATCCTACTTTATCGCCAATTGCAGTTGCCAGATATTGACTTGGATCACACATGAAGATTGTCCAGCAACCCACGAACATGAGCAGTGCGATTGCTGCCTTGTTTACTTTTGTCACGCTTTCGATGGCTATGAAGAAATAGCCGATGACGAATACAGCGACAATTAACATTGTTAAGCTTGTCATTTTAATTTGTTTTTTATTAGTATTTATATTTTCTTTGTTTTCAGTCTTTCATGTATTTGTAATATCTACTTTGCAAAGTTAAGTATTATATTGATATGTTCCAACAATTTACACCTATTTATATTATATGAGTATAAAAAAAACAGAATGAAGGCGGTTATTGCCCTCATTCTGTAACTATAATGTGTCTATTTTGTATTATCCGCAGTGGAAAAATCTCTTTACTAATTTTTCAATTTCCTCATGGTTGTTTTCAATGTTCTTTCGCATTGTTCTGTCATGGTAGCCACGCAGTTGTGCAATTATGCCGTCAATCATCATCGGGCTGAACACTCCATGCTCTTCAAACACCTTTCTTGATTTTTCCAGGCAGTCAGCAGATGCCGCACAGCTGTCGGGCAGTTGTGCTAAAGCAGCAAGGCGTTCTGCATTCTCTGCATCGTGTATGTTGTAGTTCACGTATGTCCTTTCTGCCACTTCAAGAGGGTTCTCCATTTCGAAGCCATGGCGGCAAGCCACACAAAGTCCGGCAATAAGTTGGTAAATGTCAGCAGAACCATCAGGAGAGCGCATCTCTACGGTTTGCTTTAGTGAAGTGTCGTAATGCCATGCCACGTCGTTAGGATTTGCCTCATGGCACATGTCCTGATTTGATGTCCAGCCTAATGGCACTCTCACGAGAACAGACCTGTTGCAATCGCCCCAGCAAACATTTGTGGGAGCCTCTTGATGAGGAACAAGGCGGAAATACGATGTAGGGTTCTTGTTGCCGAATGCCGTGATGGCAGGTGCCAAATCCATCATTCCGGCAATTATAGTGCGTGCCTGTTCGCTCAGCTTTCCATCGTGAATCATCATGTTTTTGCCATGTTTCATTATTCTCATGTGGATGTGCAATCCAGATCCGGCTTTGCCTGCAGTAATCTTCGGTGCAAATGTCACGTTAAGTCCCATTCGGTGTGCCACGTTTCTTATAACCCATTTTGCAATCATCAGTTGGTCGGCACTTTCTTCTGCAGGAATTGGCAGAAACTCTATTTCACCTTGTTCATACACATTTCCGCCTTGGATAAAGTTTCCAACTTCCGAATGTCCATACTTTATCTGTCCGCCTGTACGTGCAATATAGTACATGCATTTTGTTCTGAAGTCTGTAGTTTTTGCATATGGTGATGATTCATGATACCCACGCTGGTCAACAGCCGGGAAAGTGCCGTTGTCTGGAGTTATTACATAGTATTCAAGTTCTCCCATGGTGTGGAACTCTAACTTTGTAACTTCTTTGAAAGCTTTTGTAGCTTTGGCAAGAGTATGTTCAGGAGCACTTTCCAAAGGAAGACCATTCTTGTCGAAGAACGATGCAAGCATGCATAGGGTAGGTATTTCGGCAAAAGGATCGACAAATGCTGTTCGGAACCGTGGCACAACATACAAGTCACTGCTACTTGCGCTGATAAACGGGAAAAGGCTTGAACCGTCAACACGTTCTCCGCAGGTTAAAATAGTGTCAAGATAACTAAGACTGTTGATAACGAAGTTTAGAGTCTTCAGTTTACCGTCACCTCCAGGATACATGAAATTTACCATTTTTATGCCGTTGTTGCGGATAAAGTTGATAATATCTGCTTTTGTGAAATCAGCAGCAGGCTTTTGTAAAAATGTAACCACATCATTGGCATTTAGTATAAGTTCTTCGCTGTTCATAGTTGTAGTGTTAAAGTGTTATTAGAATAGGGTTATTTTATGGCGCAAATATAGTAAATAAGTGGATTGTGCCAAAATTTTTTGGCAGTAATTTGACAAATTGTTATTTTTTCTTTGTTGTCGTAATATGGATGCAGGGGGGATAAAAATGTCTTAAAATATGGCTATATGTTAAAATATGGTTTCAGAATAGCCTTTTCTTTATAGTTTTGCTGTAAAGTTAAACATTATTTGTATTTTTGTAGAGCAAATTATTAATAATTTTAAAACGATAAGTTTCAAGTATGAAAAAACATCTAAAGCATCTCCTTGTAGTGGCAGTGCTGACATTTGTCGGAACAGCTACTGCTGGGGCACAGTCTGTGCTCAGAGGAAAGGTAGTGGATGCGGAAACAGGTGAGCCATTGATTGGTGCTACTGTTTCCGTGAATGGATTGAATGCGGCAACTGATATTGATGGCGCTTTCATTGTAAAAGGTGCCAAGCCTGGGGCTCCAATATCAATTCAGTATGTTGGATTCAAGACAAAGACATTGAAATCTTCTCAGAGAGGAGAGTTAGGTACGATAAAGCTTGAGTCTGACGGTCGTATGTTGAGCGATGTAGTCGTAACATCGCAGATTGCTGTTGCAAGAAAGACACCAGTAGCCGTTTCTTCGGTTCCAATGTCTTTTATTGAGGAGAAAATAGGAACACAAGAGTTCCCGGAGATTTTGAAATCTACTCCAGGTGTCCATGCCAACAAAGATGGTGGTGGTTATGGAGACTCTGAAATATACATGCGTGGTTTCGACAATACCAATATCGCTGTGATGGTGAATGGTGTGCCAATGAACGATATGGAGAATCAGGCTGTTTATTGGTCAAACTGGGCTGGATTGACAGATGTGACTCGTACTATGCAGACACAGCGTGGAATTGGTGCGTCTAAAGTTTCAGCACCTTCTGTGGGTGGAACTATCAATATCGTGACAAAGTCGCTTGAGGCAAAAAAAGGTGGTTCTATATATTATGGTATAGGTAACGACAATATGAACAAGGTGATTTTCACTGTTTCAACAGGTATGTCGAAGAGTGGATGGGCTATGACTCTGTTAGGTTCCAAGACATGGGGAAATGGTTATGCACAGGGTACAGACTTTTCTGGTTATACATATTTCTTGAATATCTCGAAGAGAATCAACGAGCAGCATCAGTTGTCGTTCACAGCTTTCGGCGCACCACAGGAGCACTATATGCGTAAGAATGGTATGACGCTTGCCGACTGGAAAATGTCTGAACAGATATGGGGCATTAAGGACCACAAGTACAATTCTACTTATGGTTTCGACAATAATGGACAGCGTCGCTCGTCTGATTATAACGTATACCACAAACCACAGCTAAGCTTGAACCATCAGTGGGAGATTAACGACAAGTCATCCTTGAGTACTGTTCTTTACATGTCAATCGGTCGTGGTTACGGTTACAATGGTCAGGGTAATGATGACTACGGTTATAGTTACAAAGACTGGTATGGAGTAAACTATGGCGTTTTGCAGACAAAGTTCCGTAATCCTGACGGAACATTCGATTATGGTGCCATCGAAGATATAAATGCTGCAAGTGAACATGGTTCAATGCTTGTAATGTCAAAAGCAAAGAATGATCACATGTGGTATGGTCTTGTTTCAACTTATACAACAAAGCTTACCAAGAACATTGATTTCTATGGAGGTATCGACTTCCGCTCATATAAAGGAACTCATACCAATGAGATTATTGACCTTTATGGTGGAAAATACTATATGGATACAACTCGTAAGAATGTAAAGGCAAAGAACAACAGTGCTGCTGCCAATTCAGAATGGACATACGAGAAACTTGGTGTAGGCGACAAGGTATACCGTGATTTCGATAGTCATGTTGTTCAGGAGGGTGTATTCTTCCAGACTGAATATTCAAAGGATGATCTTTCAGCCTTTGTATCAGGATCTCTCTCAAATACTTCTTATTGGCGTTATGACCGCTTGTATTATGACAAGCAGCACGCAGAGTCAAAGACTAAGAGTTATCTTGGCTTTACAGTGAAAGGTGGTGCAAACTACAATGTTAACGACCATCACAATGTATTCTTCAATGTAGGTTATATAAGCCGTGCTCCAAAATTCACTTATGGCGCATTCCTCAGTCCTGTGGCAAGTAATGTGACTAATCCTGATGCAAAGAACGAGAAGGTGCTTTCGTTTGAAGTTGGATACGGATACCGCTTGAAGTGGTTGCATGTTGATGTCAACGGCTATTGGACAAAGTGGCTTGACAAGACAATGACAAAGAGTTCAACTCTTGGAACATCGCAGACTGAGGCTTTTGTGAACATGACAGGTGTGAATGCACTTCACAAGGGTGTAGAACTTGAGGTTAAGGCAAGTCCGTTCTATTGGCTTGACGTTAATGGTATGTTCTCTCTTGGAGATTGGAAATGGGACAGCAATGCTGTTGGTTATGTTTATGACAACAATGGACAGCCTTTGACAAAGGACGGAACAATAGCAAGTGGCATTGGAGCTGAGGATCACCTTACAACAGGTATTGACTTGAAGGGCGTTCGCGTGGGCGGTTCTGCCCAGACTACAGCCGCACTTGGAGCAACAGTGAAGATTGGTAAGGAAATCCGTGTAGGTGCAGACTGGACTTTCTATGGACGTAATTATGCTTACTATTCAATAAGCGGAAGCAACCTAACACTTGGAAAGACTAATACAATTGTTAATCCTTGGAGAATTCCATCGGCAAGTCAGATAGACTTGAACGCTTCTTACAAGTTTAAAATTGCTGGTCTGAACGCAACAATTTCAGGAAATGTTAATAACCTGTTTGATTATCAATATATCGGCAAAGCGTGGAATCCACAGTCTGGTACTGCCAACAAGGATACTATCTACGGATTCTATGCTTTCGGACGCACATTCAGTACACGTCTGAAGATTAACTTCTAATTAACCTAATTATATAATATAAGACATACAATATGAAAAAGATATATTTACTGTCGGCTGTAGTACTTATGGGATTGGCTTCGTGTAATGATTTCGATGACCAGTTCCATCTTGGAAATCAAGTAACCGACGTGAAGAAAGATTTGCCAATTGTTCTTGAGGATGCAGATTATGCAACAATAGCTAATCTTGCAGCCAATAAGGAGCTTGCAGCAAAACTTGATGCAGAGTCTGGTACATCAGCTTACACTGAAGCTTTGGCAAAATTAGGTAGTCAAAAATATTTCGGCACGATGATTACTGCCGATCAGTTCTTGCCTGCTTTTATTCAGAACAAATATCAAAGTGTGGATCTTGGTTCAACATTTAAGGTTACATACAATGAATATTGTGGAAAATCTGAATATCTTGCTGACTTCGATCAACTGAAGAGCGAATATACACTTGCTGCCGATGACTATAGCACAGCATGGGAGGGAGCATCTACTGCAACATATCTTACACCTTCAACAGTGTCAAAGTTGCCTGCATTGATAAAGGCTTCTCATGAAAATGCAGAGGCTGGAGATATTGTAGTTGTTAATTATGCCTATTCTGACTTTGAACCGGCTGGTGGTAGTGATACTCCTGTAGACAATACTACAAAGATTTCTGAAGTCGTTGCGAATACTGCTGGTGGAGAGTATACCGTTAAGGGTATCGTATGTGCTGTATATAGTCGCGGTTTTCTTTTGACAGATAAAACTGGATATATTCTTGTTTATAAGACAAGTGATGTTAAAATAGGTGATGAGGTTTCGGTTACTGGTACAACGAGTCAGTATGCAGGACTGATGCAGTTCCCTACAACATCGGAAGTTACTGTGGTTAAGGCAGGCAAAGAGCCTAACTATAAGCAACCAACTCCAAAGAAGTTGACAGGTGCTGATATTGATGCATACGTAAACAATCCTTATGTGGCTTATGTCTCATACGAAGGAACTCTTTCTGTAAGTGGAACTTATTATAACGTTGCTATTGACGGAGCTACAGTTCAGGGGAGCTTGTCTTATGTGCCGGAAGGAATGATAAGTTCAGACCTTGAAGGCAAAAATGTTATCGTTTATGGATATACTGTAGGTGCTCCAAACAATAAAAAGTATGTGAATACAATGATAACAAGTGTTGAGGCTGCTACTAATACAGCAAAGATGAAGCGTGCTGCACGAGCAGCTGCAGCTTCTGCCAACAAGTCGAAGGTTTATAAGTATGATGGTTCTTCATGGAAAGAATACACTACTGATGCCGCAAAGGTTATTGCAGCTCAACCAGAATGGTATGATTTGATAGGTGCGAATACTGTGGCAAAACCTGCTGTTTACTTCCCTACATTACTTCAGCGTGAATACCCATTTGCTGAGGACGGACAGAAAGTTACAGTTGTTTACCGCAAATCTTCTTCTACAATGGCAGCTGTTGAATATACATACAGTGCTGTAGATGGATGGGCTGAATCTAAGGAATACAAGAAAGAAACAACTACATTCTCAAAGACAGAAAACGGATATGAGGCACAGATAAGCATGTATCTCAATGAAAGCTTGCTTGGTAGTGAAGGTGGATTTGTTGCTTATAATGTAAATCTGAATACATTGAATTATGTTTGGTCGAATACTACAAGTTATGGATGGAAAGCTTCTGCTTATGCCAACAAAGTAAATGTAGAATCTGAGAGCTGGCTTGTTTCTCCAGCATTGAATATGAAGAAAGGTAAAAATCCTGAACTCGTATTTGATGAGGCTATGAATTATCTTGGTGAAAACAATATAAATGATTTCCTTGCAGTTAAGGTTTCTACAAATTTTGATGGACAAGATGTTAATGCTGCAACATGGGAAACGCTGAACATCACAGGTCGTACAGATGGAGCAAGTTGGACTTTCTATACAATTGATCCTGTATCTCTATCTCAATTCGTTGGCAACACAATTCATATTGCCTTCGTTTATAAAAGTACAAGTGCTGTTGCTCCAACCTATGAGTTCAAGAATATTATCGTAAGAGAAAAAGAAGCAGAATAAGCTTTAATTGGTAATTTTGTATATAAAAAGATGCATCGTAAAAAAGATGCATCTTTTTTTTGTAATATATTTTCGTGGATCGTAAAAAATCATTACCTTTGCACTGAATATAAAAAGAGAATAGATATTATGGCATTATATATTTTCTTTTTGGCATAATATCTAAAATAAACAATGAACATAAAGATAATAGCATCCATAGCAATAGTATTGTCTATAGGATTACAGAAGACGAGTGCATGCATTTGTACTTCTACAGAGAGTAATAAAAAGAGTGAAGTGTGTAAAACTTCGGAAACCGAAAAAACATATGGAAATATTGCTTCTCTATTAGAAAAGAGTGCAATAGATGATATTGTTACATTGGAACTAAATGATGTCATAATCACAAATTTTAATAATAACGATATTTATATACGTGATAATACAGGTGCGATAGCTTTAAGAAATTCCCATGACAATATACTCAAGGCTTTGAAGAATTCTGGAAAAAATTATATTCTTAATGGAAAAGTAAGAGGAAAAGTTGTTAAATTTTTAAGTACAACTCCAGTGTTGAGTATTCAATCAAATTCGGATGTAAGTGATGTTGTTGCTACAGAAAATCCCAATGAAGTATTACCTATAGAGGTAAGTCTTGATGATATAGGCAAGCATATTTCAGATCTTGTTACAGTAAAAAATGTTACAGTAACAAATAAAAATACTAATAAGGATCAATCAAATAAATTGATATTGAATAATATATATTATGTATATAATAGTAATTTTTCTTCTTTTGATCCAACAAAAGACAATCCGTATAACGGAGCAAAAATTGATATTACAGGTATTGTATATTCAAGTAAGACTATAGCTCCAAGAACACGAAACGACATAACATATATTGTTGATGAGGAAGCTGAAAATGTAATAGAAACGACTAATTATAATATTTCTTATAAGAATAATCTTAAAATTAGATTAAAACGCAGTTTCAGTAATAAATATTGGAACACTATATGTTTGCCTTGCAGTTTAACAGTGACTCAGGTTAAGAAAATATTTGGAGAAAATACTGTACTTGCCCAATATGACAAAGCAGAGAATGGCGTGATTTCTTTTGTGAAGACAGAGGTACTATTTGCGGGTAAAGGATATCTTATACTTCCGGAACATACAGTTGAAAATCCAGTTATTTCTGGTGTCGGTTTCAATTCGAAAAAACCTACGCCGATTTCTGGAAATAATTGTTTTTCTGGAACGTATAATCCAGTAGAGTTAAAGACAGATAAGACTGAATTCTTCTTTTCGAAGTCAGGAACATTATCTTATCCTGCTGCTGGTAAAAATAAACTAAAAGGACTGCGTGCTTATTTTAAATATGCTACAACCGTAGACAATGCAAAAGATATTATGATAAATATTGATGGAATAACAAGCGGTATAGAGGTTGTTGATGGCGAAAATGTTTCAGAAAGAGTTAGAGTGTACAACCTTAACGGGCAATATCTTGGTAACTCTACTGAAAATTTAGAAAAAGGAATATATATAGTGAACAAAAAGAAAGTTATAATAAAATAAAATGAGAAAGGTTTATGTTATACCTTCTATAAGCATAATCTGTGTAGAAGAGGTTAATCTGTTATGTGGAAGCGATAGCGTTTCAAGAGATATTCCAACACTCAGAGTATATGATGCTGTGGAAGGTGATGCCGATGATGCGGCAGCAAAGAACAATGACGGAAAACTGTGGTCGGATGATGAGTGATACCTTATCAGCAGTTTCTAATTTATTGGGTGGTTAATAAAAAATTCCCATTGCCAGTATCCTTGAGATAGATAGGCAATGGGAATTTTTTTATTCTTTATTGTCATTGAGCTTTTGCATAATTTGATTTTCAAGCTCCTCACATAATTCTGGATTATCCTTTAGCAAGGCTTTGCTTGCATCACGACCCTGGGCTAAGCGACTGCCATTATATGAAAACCATGAGCCACTCTTTTGGATTATGCCATATTCAACACCAAGGTCAAGAATCTCGCCAACCTTTGATATACCTTCACCGAACATTATCTCAAATTCTGCCTTGCGGAATGGAGGAGCAACCTTGTTCTTTACGACTTTTACTCGAGTCATATTTCCAATTACCTGATCACCGTCCTTTATTGCTGTAACGCGACGTATATCAAGACGAACGCTTGCATAGAATTTCAGAGCATTACCACCTGTGGTCGTTTCTGGATTCCCAAACATTACACCGATCTTCTCTCTCAGCTGGTTGATAAAGATACAAGTTGTGTTGGTCTTGCTTATTGTAGATGTAAGCTTTCGTAAAGCCTGGCTCATCAATCGTGCCTGTAGACCAACTACATTATCTCCCATATCTCCCTCTATCTCCTTTTTGGGAGTCAATGCTGCAACAGAATCAACAACGAGGATATCAACAGCTGATGACCGGATAAGCTGGTCGGCAATTTCAAGGGCTTGTTCACCATTGTCAGGCTGAGAAATCCATAAATTGTCAATATCAACACCAAGTTTTGCTGCATAGAAACGATCGAAAGCATGCTCTGCGTCAATAAAGGCAGCGATGCCACCCGCTTTCTGACATTCGGCAATGGCATGAATGGCAAGTGTTGTCTTACCGCTACTCTCAGGACCGTAAATTTCAATAATCCTTCCCTTTGGATATCCTCCCACACCGAGTGCAGCGTTAAGAGCGATACTTCCGGTAGGGATAACTTCAACATTTTCCACCTTTTCGTCGCCAAGTTTCATTATTGACCCTTTTCCGAAGTCTTTTTCTATTTTAGCCATGGCTGCCTGAAGAGCTTTTAGTTTGCCCTCTTGTGCTGCTGCCATATTTTCATCAGTCTTTGCCATTATTTGTTGTTTATTGTTTGTTATATTTTGTATTAAACTTTTTATGCTATGCAAATATAGTCATTAAATTTGATTAAGTGCTAAAAACATACATTAATTTATGATATGTTTCGCGTTTTACAGCTTGTTAATAACCATTTCCATTTGTTCTCCAAGTCCTATGGTATATCCTTGTGATATGTAGACAACACGGTTGAAAGTGTCTGATATGAAGAATATTGGCGATAGGGTAGGTGTGGAAAGTTTCATGTTTTCAGATATTTGTTTTCTTATCTCTCCATTTTTGTCTATGCCATATATTATATTCTTAGGCAAACCAGAAAATTCAGAAGTGTTGAATTTTTTTGCTTCATTTTCATTCTCAAACAGCAACACGAGTGGACGGTTCCATTTGTTAAAGGCGTTTGCCACTTTTGCAATATCTTTCAGTGCATGATTCGTTGGCTCCTGCCCAACACCGATTAATCCAGTAATGAAGTATCCTCTACCTGTTTGTGACAACAAGTTGACTGTTGTTCCATCGAGTTTCTGAAACTTTGATTCAGAGTCAAAGTTTCCAATTACAGTGACTGATGTTTGTGAAGTGCGTAATTGCATTTCAACATTAGTGGTTTTTCCTTTCTCTACATTGAATATCTGCATTGCTGCCATAACACCACCACTTGCAAGTCGGGTTCCACTGACAAGGGCATATTGACCAACATCAAGTTTTACACCATCTTTGAATGTGTCTTTCCAAGTAATGCCTTCCGGATATTCAAGAAGTGTTGTAGTACCATCAGTATTAATACGGGTTATCGAGAAATGGCTATAATATTTAGGGTCATCAATAATACCATTGTTGCAATAAGATAAATGCAAGGTTCCAGTATCGGCAGCTTTTTGCACATTGCCATCGAAGTCCACGTCTAACCATTCGCCATTATGTTTATACTGAGCCTTTTGTGTTACTTCATCCACTCGTGCTTCAATATTAAGGCTTCGGGCAACATCAACGAAAAATATCTTGCGTGAACGTCGGTCTGTAATTTTGCTGTTCCATACTCCTGTTGGGGTTTGGGCAATCATTAAGGCTTTTTCATCAGGATTTATTTTGATATTACTCTTTATCCATGCCACTAAAGTTGCTGGATCATTGCGAAATTTTTCAGTTTGTTTCTTGCTAAAAGCTTTCTCAAAGAAACGTTTAAACGGATGAATAATCATTTCATTTTCAACTCGTGGACACAGCTCGTTGCTTTTTGCCAAAAAATTGTCTTCAAGAATTTCCGTTGGCATATCTCTTAGGTCTTTATCACTGAGTGATGACAACAGAGCTACGACACGGCTAAGATTGTTTTTATATTTAACGATGAAGTCTAAAATAGTTTGGTGGTTGCCTTGCGACTTGACAAGTATTTTTGTCAGGTCTTTAGCGTAATTTCCAGAGATACCATTATTTTCCAATGCTTTTGTTGCAGTGTCATCATTATAAAATGTGGCAAGATAGGCATGGCGTATAGAGTCTTCTTTTGCAAAGCGCACGTTGTTTTCGGCTCTTTGCTCTTGTGAAACATATGGTATGTTTGGTTTTTCGGGAGGTGGCACAATATCAAAAGAATCACGGTAAATTACATCTGCGCAATCATTGCTCAAAGAATTATGTTCAAGCCGTAGTATTATGTTTTTGTCTTTGCCAAACGACACCTTCTTGAATCCATATTTACCGTTTTTTGAAGCCCATACAATCATATCGCCTTTCCCAGCTGTAAGGAAGGTTTTGCCGTTATCGTCAGTGTATTTAGTAACCACAGAACAAAATTCTGCATAATTATAAATTTTGAATGCAACCTTAGCTCCATTTACAGGTTTGTTGTTTTCATCAACTACAGAGAAGTCAACACGTGCTATTTCCCCATAATTCTTTATAAGATTTATTTCTGTATAGTTTGAAGTGCGAAGCATTACCTCTTCAGAGCCATTATAATTGCCAAAAACCTTTGTATGCATCAGCATTGCTCGTGATGCCGGTGCATTAAACCATCCAAGATTTAGTACAGGTTCAGGCTCGCAAGCACCGAGAAAAAACCATTTTCCGTCAGCCCAGGCTTCTACCCATGCATGGTTGTCATCAGTATGTGCCCAACGTGGTGTATAAACCTGGCGCGCAGGAATTCCAATACTCCTAAGTGCAGCCACAGTAAAGGTGCTTTGCTCTCCGCATCTTCCATATGCCGACCGCACTGTTGCGAGAGGTGCAGATGTTCTTCCGTCAGATGGGCGGTAAGTAACCTTTTCATGACACCAATGATTCACTTCAAGTATAGCATCTTTCATCGACAACCCTTTTACTCTGTCTTTTAGTTCTTTATAGAACACAGTTCTTGAGTCATCAAGATTTTCATTGTTCACTCTTACTGGCAATACAAAATGTTTGAACAGCAATTCTGGCACTTCTTTTCCCCATTTCATTTCTTTCTGTGCTTTGACACTTGCCCTGACATTTTTCAAAAAGAAGTTCGGAGTATAATCAGTAACGTCAGCGAGAGGCATATATTTGTAGAGAAATTCCAAAGCCGTACGCTCTGTCGCTGTGATATTTTTCAATTGTGCAGTTTTTGTCAAACGTAATTTTTGTAAAATGTCTGTATCATTTTGTTTGTCTGTTTTTACAGTAGTGGCGTCAAGAGAATATGCCCAACTTGTCATAGGAGAGCAACATGCCACAAGCAATGCTGGAATTAATGTCTTTTTCATAAAAATAGTATTATATAGCAAAGGTAGAAAATTTATGCTGTTGCACAAAAAAAACAGCATAAATTGTAATTTTATTGAAGTATAAAACTTTTGGTATATGAAAAGTGAAGTGTGTTATACCAATTCACTTTTCATATCTTTAAAAACACTCCATGCTACAGGTACAGAAAGAAGAAAAGAGCATGTATCAGAAACGGCTTGGCTCATCTCAACTCCTGTCAGTCCAAGATATTTGGGAAGTATCACAACTGCTGGTATAAAAAATAATCCACTTCTTGCTGCTGCAACAATATTGGCACGTATTGTTTTCCTTGCTGTTTGCGAGAGCATGTTCGTTAATATTATTACGGCAATGAGTGGATATGTTGTAAGTTGCCAGCGAAATGCAGAACATCCTACAGCGATAACGTGAGGATCATTGCGGAACTCGCTAATTATGGGTGAAGTGAACATAAAACCAATAATGGTTAGCATGATGAAGAAAACAGTACCGATTTTAACACAGTACATGTACCCTTCGTGTATTCTGTCGTATAGTTTTGCTCCATAACAAAAACCGCAAAGGGGCTGGAATCCTTGTCCTAAGCCAACAATTCCTGCATATACGAAATTGGATATACGGTTAACAATACTCATTCCTGCGATTGCGGCATCTCCGTATGCTCCTGCAGATATATTTAGCATTATAGTGGCAACACTTGCCAGTCCCTGACGCGACAGAGAAGGTGTGCCACCGGCTATAATTTCCTTTACAAGTAGCCATGACGGTTTATAGTTTTTTAGCTTTATGGCTATGTTTCCACTATGCTTTGTCATACAGAATAGAATAAAGAAACTCATTGTTTGACTTATGAGTGTAGCCACAGCTGCTCCTGTGATGCCAAGGCAGAAATAGAAAATCAGTATTGGAGCAAGAATAACGTTAAGCAATACTCCACTCAGAATACCAAACATTGCATATTTCGCATTGCCTTGAAATCGCATTTGATTGTTAAGGGTGAATGAGCTGGTCATAAATGGTGCACCGAGGAGTATAATTCCAAGATAACGTTCTGTGTAAGAAAGTATGGTTTCTGTAGAACCAAGGAAAACACAGATGTCGGTAAGAAATGTTAAACCTATTATTGCCACACACAATCCAAATGAGAAACTGTACAAGAGTCCTGTAGCTGCCATACATTTTGCTTTTTCCGTTTCTTTAGCTCCAAGACAACGCGATATATAGTTTCCTGAACCATGTCCGAAGAAGAAGCCAATAGCTTGGATAATAGTCATGACAGAGAAGGATATTCCTACAGCGGCTGTACTCTGTGTGTTGATTTTGCCTACATAATAAGTGTCTACCATTCCATAGATACTTGTTACCAGCATTGATATAATTGTAGGAATAGCCATGCTTAGTATAACTTTGTGTACTGGGGCATGGGTTAGAAACGTATAATTGTCTATTTTATTTTTCATCATTAATTCCTATTTCCAAATTATTCGTTGTTTCTTATTTACACAATGCTTGACATATCTTGTCTTGAAAATTTCTTCCAGACGAAGCATGCCTTATTCCCATGTTTATTATAGAAAAACATAGTCTGTGTCCATTGGCTGCAGTACAGTATCCTGCAAGTGCGCTGACTCCAGTTACAGTACCGGTTTTTGCTTTCACGTTCTCGTGGGCAGCTCCTTTTTGCATCCTTTTTGCAAGTGTTCCGTCTACTCCAGCTATAGGTAAGCACGGCAGCAAGTTGTCGTATATAGATGGATGTTGGTAAGCATACTTTAAAAATGCGACTTCTAATTCAGGTGTTACATAATTATATAAAGACAATCCGCTTCCATCAGCGATATAATATAATGAAGGCTTAAATCCTAATTTTGTAATTAATCTGTTCACAGCAGCTCTACCGTGCTTAGCTGATGCAACCATGCCTCTTCCAACTTGGGTGGCTGCCAATTGATAAAATATAGATTCAGAATACAGATTATCGCTTCTTTTTAGCTGGCGGCGCATAACCGTTGATAATGATGTTTCTTTTGTGAAAATTGTGTGGGCTTTGCCAGGCATCATGTTTTCTTTGCATTCACCATCCACATGTATTCCTTTTTGTCTTAGTGCTCGTGTCAGTCTGTCGCCAAATTCTTCTTTCCTGCCAACAAGTAGTGGTGACAACACAGGGTTATCATCATCCCAACACCATCCTTCTCCAAGGCGGTCTTTATCTTTCATTGTAAGGTCCAGATATATATTCCCATGTATAGTATCAATACCGAGAGCTGCGATGCTGTCAGCAAATTCAGTTAAGTCACTGTTGTCAATAGTGGGATCAAAACCTCCTTTACAATAAATGTTGCCATAAAGGGTTAAACTGTCTATGTGTCCAGTATAAGCTAAATGTGTCTTGAACGTGTAATTTGTCTCTAACCTGTCAAGTGCTGTTATCGCAACAATCATTTTTAGAGTGCTCGCCGGGCGCATCAGTTGTGTGGAATTGTATTCATAAATAGTTGAATCAGCAGTGAGATCGTATATTTTCATTCCAACAGTTGAGGTGTTGAATATTGTAGTTTTCTTGAAAACATTGTTGATTCGTTCTATAATATTCTGTGGCCAAGGCAAGGCTTGATCGTTGTAATCCTCATGATCCTCCCCATCCGTACTGTCTTCGTCTGTGGCATTTACAGTCATCGAATCTATATCAACTGTATCAACATATACTGTCTCGTTTTTCTTGTTGCGGTCATTAACCTTTCCGTAGTTTATTTCTGTTGTAGCGTGTGATGGCAATAACCATGCAGCAATAGCTATCATTCCGCTACAAATAAAATGTTTTTTCTTCATTTGGGTATTCTTGTAAATAATTGTTGGCACATAAGCTTAATGTTTCCTGAATCCTTGGTGTATAAGAGTGCCAAACATAAATCGCTGACAAAATTACTCATTTCTGTCTTAAATTTTCGTCAAATTACTATTAAAGAATGTGATAAGCAACAAAAAGCCACTCATATTTATCAATTTTCAGAAAATCTTATTACTTTTGCAATATAATATATACATACGTTTTTATGGTTTATAAATACGATTTTCTAATTATCGGTGCAGGTGTGGCTGGTATGAGCTATGCACTGAAAATTGCTCGTGAGCATAAAGGTAAGATATGTCTTATCTGTAAAACAACGCTCGACGAGGCAAATACCTATTTTGCACAAGGTGGAGTGGCTTCGGTTACGAACCTAAAAATAGATAACTTTGACAAGCATATTGAAGACACGATGATTGCGGGCGACTATATCAGTGACCGTAAAGCCGTGGAGCAAGTTGTGCGTAATGCACCTGCACAGATAGAAGAACTTGTAAAGTGGGGTGTAAACTTCGACAAGAAAGAAGACGGTACATTCGATCTTCATCGTGAGGGAGGGCACTCTGAGTTTAGAATTTTGCATCATGCTGATGATACAGGTGCAGAAATTCAGCGTGGACTGATGGAAGCTGTGCGGAACACTCCTAATATTGATATTAAGGAAAACCACTTTGCTGTGGAGATTATTACCCAGCATCATCTTGGTGTTGTAGTTACTCGTCGCACTCCAAATATAGAATGTTATGGAGCATATGTGTTGAACCCAGACACGCAGAAGGTTGACACGTATTTGAGTAAGGTAACTTTGATGTGTACAGGTGGATGTGGCGCTGTCTATCAGACAACTACAAATCCTGTAATTGCAACAGGTGACGGGGAGGCAATGGTTTATCGTGCAAAGGGTACGGTACAGGATATGGAGTTTGTCCAGTTCCATCCAACTTCGCTTTACCATCCAGGAGAAACTCATCCAGCATATTTGATAACCGAGGCTATGCGTGGATATGGTGGTATATTGCGTTTGCCAAATGGTGAGTCGTTCATGGAGAAATATGACAAACGCTTGTCGCTTGCACCTCGTGATATCGTTGCAAGAGCCATTGATAAGGAAATGAAAATTCATGGTATTGACCATGTATGTCTTGATGTGACACATAAAAATCCAGAGGAAACAAAGCATCATTTCCCAAATATCTATAAGAAATGCTTAAGTATTGGCATTGATATAACTAAAGAATATATTCCAGTAAGACCTGCTGCTCACTATATGTGTGGTGGAATAAAGGTTGATTTGAACGGAGAATCAAGCATTAAGCGCCTTTATGCTATTGGTGAATGTTCTTGTACTGGTTTGCATGGTGGAAACCGTCTTGCAAGCAACTCACTTATAGAAGCTGTAGTATATGCTGATGCAGCAGCTAAACATTGTTTGGCTCATGTTGATGAATATGACTTCAATACACGTGTTCCAGAATGGGATGACGAGGGAACAATGACAAACGAGGAAAAAGTTCTTATCACACAGAGTGTAAAAGAGGTTGGGCAGATAATGAGTAACTATGTTGGTATCGTGCGCAGTAACCTTCGTTTGAAACGTGCATGGGATCGTCTTGACCTTCTTTATGAGGAGACAGAAGCTCTATTTAAACGAGTAAAGGCAAGTCGTGATATCTGTGAGCTTCGCAATATGATAAATGTTGGATATCTTATAACTCGTCAAGCTATAGAGCGTAAGGAGTGTCGTGGATTGCACTATACAATAGATTATCCGTTGCATGCTTATGATAAAGAAAAAAAATAGCTATAAATAATGCCGTTTAGCAGATTGTATATGGCGTGCTTATGTTATACGTAAAAACGCAATACAACAGCTAAACGGCATTGTGTTTTACTTGTATGCTTGCTTTGGGTGGTAACATTAAGAAATTACAAAATTGTTAGCTTTTTCACACTTTTCTTTGTCAGCAAGCAAAAAATATAGTATTTTTGCGTCACTTTATACAATGAATTTCACATAACATAATATAAAAAGTATGGGTTTAAAAATCATCGTACTTGCCAAGCAAGTACCAGACACACGTAATGTGGGTAAAGATGCCATGACTGCTGAAGGTACAGTAAACCGTGCTGCTTTGCCTGCAATTTTCAATCCTGAAGATTTGAACGCCCTTGAACAGGCGTTGCGTTTGAAAGACCAGAATCCTGGATCTACAGTAGGAATACTAACTATGGGACCTCCACGTGCAGCTGAAATTATCCGTCAGGGACTTTACCGCGGTGCTGACACAGGATGGTTGCTAACAGACCGCTTGTTTGCAGGTGCTGATACACTTGCCACTTCTTATGCTCTTGCCACTGCTATAAAGAAAATTGGTGGCGCTGACGTAATCATCGGTGGTCGTCAGGCTATTGATGGCGATACCGCACAAGTTGGTCCGCAGGTGGCTCAGAAGCTTGGATTATCTCAAGTTACGTATGCTGAGGAAATAGAGAAATGCGAGAATGGGGTGCTGACAATACGTCGCCATATAGATGGAGGTGTTGAAACAGTTGAAGCTCCTATGCCTATAGTAATAACTGTTAACGGAAGTGCAGCCCCATGCCGTCCTTGCAACGCTAAATTAGTTATGAAATACAAGCGTGCAAATGTTCCTTTGGAGCGCACAGCAGATATGCTTTATGCTGAACTTTATGCAGAACGTCCTTATCTGACTCTCAACCAGTGGTCAGTTGCAGATGTTGACGGTGATCCAGAACAGTGCGGACTGGCTGGTTCTCCAACCAAGGTTAAGGCTGTTAAGAATATCGTGTTCCAGGCTAAGGAAAGTAAGACTCTTACTGCTGCCGACACAGATATAGAGGGATTGGTAAAGGAATTGTTGGACGAAAAGATTATTGGATAATAAGATGAACAACGTATTTGTATATTGCGAGATAGAGAATACCACGGTTGCCGAGGTCTCTCAAGAATTACTTACCAAGGGGCGTAAACTCGCTAATCAGCTTGGTGTAGAACTTCATGCCATTGTTGCTGGAACAGATATCAAGAACAAGGTTGAAGATCAAATCCTGCCATACGGAGTTGATAAACTGTTCGTCTTCGATGCAGAAGGACTGTTCCCTTATACTTCGGCTCCTCATACAGATATCTTGGTTAATCTCTTCAAAGAAGAGAAGCCACAGATTTGTTTGATGGGTGCTACGGTTATTGGGCGTGATTTGGGACCAAGAGTATCTTCTTCACTGACAAGTGGACTGACTGCCGACTGTACTCAGCTTGAGATAGGTGACTACGATGACAAGAAGACTGGTATTCATTATGATAATTTGCTTTATCAAATTCGACCGGCATTTGGTGGAAATATTGTGGCAACTATTGTTAATCCTGAGCATCGCCCACAGATGGCTACTGTTCGTAGTGGTGTTATGCAGAAGGCTCTTTATGAAGGAGAGGCAAAACATGAGGTGGTTTATATGGATGTTGCCAAATATGTGCCAGCAGCAGACTATATAGTTAAAGTTATTGATCGTCATGTTGAGGCTGCAAAGCATAATCTGAAAGGCGCACCAATCGTTGTTGCCGGTGGATACGGTGTTGGTAGCAAGGAAGGCTTCGATCAGTTGTTCCAACTTGCCAAAGAACTTCACGGCGAAGTCGGAGCAAGCCGTGCTGCAGTTGACGCTGGTTGGGTAGACCACGATCGTCAGATAGGTCAGACTGGTGTAACTGTACATCCTAAAGTGTATATCGCTTGCGGTATTTCTGGACAGATTCAGCACATTGCAGGAATGCAAGACTCTGGTATTATAATCTCTATCAATAGCGATCCTGACGCTCCTATCAACAAGATTGCAGACTATGTTATCAACGGCACTGTTGAGGAGGTCGTACCAAAACTAATAAAGTACTATAAGCAGAACAGTAAGTAAATGGCAAACTATTATACAGAACATCCGGAATATGATTTCTATTTGAATCATCCGGAGATGAAGAGAATCGTTGAGCTTAAAGAGCGCAACTTTGCAGATAAAGACAAGTATGAAGACGCACCGGTAGACTTTGATGATGCTATCGAAAACTATAAGCGTCTACTCGATATAACAGGTGATATTGCAGCCAATATCCTTGAGCCTAACAGCGAGGCTGTAGACCTTGAGGGACCTCATCTCGTTGAGGGACGCATGCATTATGCATCAAAAACCTACGAGAATATTGAAGCAACTCGTAAGGCTGGACTTTGGGGTATTTCTATGCCACGTCGCTATGGTGGCTTGAATTTGCCAATTACTCCATACTCTATGGCTTCTGAGATTGTGGCAACTGCTGATGCTGGTTTCCAAAATATATGGAGCCTTCAGGATTGTATCGAAACCCTTTATGAATTTGGTTCAGAGGAGCAGCGCCAGAAATATATTCCACGTGTCTGTGCTGGTGAGACAATGAGTATGGACCTGACAGAGCCTGATGCCGGTTCTGACTTGCAGCGTGTTATGCTCAAGGCTACATATAGCGAAGAGGAAGGTTGCTGGTTGTTGAATGGTGTGAAACGTTTCATCACAAATGGTGACTCTGATATTCACCTCGTTCTTGCACGTTCTGAGGCAGGAACGCACGATGGTCGTGGATTATCCATGTTTATCTATGACAAGAACCAAGGTGGTGTAACGGTGCGTCATATTGAGAATAAACTTGGTATACACGGCTCACCAACCTGTGAACTCGTATACAAGAATGCCAAGGCAGAACTTTGTGGCAACACTCGTATGGGACTTATCAAATATGTGATGGCTCTTATGAATGGTGCTCGCTTGGGTATTGCAGCGCAGAGTGTAGGTTTAAGTCAAGCAGCATATAATGAGGCTCTTGCTTATGCTCGTGAGCGCAAGCAGTTTGGCGAGTCTATCGTGAAATTCCCGGCTGTTTATGATATGATTGCTAAGATAAAGGCTAAACTTGATGCCGGTCGTAGCATTCTGTATCAGACTGCACGCTACGTAGATATATATAAGGCTCTTGATGATATTGCCCGTGAGCGTAAACTCACTCCAGAGGAGCGTAAGGAGCAGAAGAAGTATGCTCGTCTTGCTGATGCTTTCACTCCTATTGCAAAAGGTATGAATTCAGAGTACGCCAATCAGAATGCTTACGATTGTATTCAGGTTCATGGTGGTTCTGGTTTCATTATGGAGTACAAGTGCCAACGTTTGTATCGTGATGCTCGTATATTCTCTATATATGAGGGAACAACACAGCTTCAAGTTGTTGCAGCTATACGTTATATAATAAACGGTACATATTTAAGTATAATGAAGGAGATGGTGGCTAATGAAGTTTCAGAGGATATGAAGCCACTTCAAGTTCGCATCCAGAAGATGATTGAGCTTTACGAACAGTCTATCGAATATGTTAAGCAAGCAGAGAATCAGGATCTTCAAGACTTCCTTGCTCGCCGTCTATATGATATGACAGCCGATATACTTATGTCATTACTTATTGTGAGCGATGCAACAGCTGCTCCTGAGCTATTTGCCAAGAGTGCACAGGTATACGTTCGCATGGCAGATGAAGAGGTAATTGGTCATAGCTGTTATGTGAAGAGCTTTATTGCAGAAGACTTAGTAAACTTCAGAGCAGAGTAACGCTATAAATATTTATAATAAATAAAGAGGTAAACCTTTCAAATAAGGCTTGCCTCTTTTATTTATTTTATTTACATTTCGTCTATTTCCTCGCCTGTGCGTTCCATGACATTTGCCGCCATACAATCGGCTGCATGAATTATAGCTACAAGTGGATATAGTTTCTGGGCGGTGTCAAAATTGCGCACATCTTCAAAGCTGTTTTGGTTTACTCCCCATGCTCCCATATGCCAACGGATTGCTAACATCTCGTCATCGTAAAGTTCCAATCCGCTGAGTAGTACGACGACAAGCGATTTCTCTCCATGCCCCATTGGGAAATCCTTATACGAAACCTTGTAACCTTCAGAATCTTCCCATTGTCCTAATTTGTTTTTGCGTTTTTTTACAGAACGTTTATATATGTCAGCCTTGCAAACATCATGAAGCAATGATGCAATAATGATACTTTCGCGTTTCACTTCACTTTCGAGTGATGGTTCCAAAGGCTTCATAGCCTCCCAAATGGTAAGTGCTGCTTTACAGGTGTTAAGAGAATGGACAACAAGTCCACCTTCTGTATTCAAGTGATGTCCAGCCGATGCTGGTGCTGTGAAAAATCCAAGCTTTTCCAAATCGTCTATAACATCTTCTATTCCATCACGCTGTGTTGATTTCAGTAGATTTATAAACTCCTCTTTATACTCATTTAGACTGTTTTTCATTTTGCTCTTATGTATTTGTTTTAAATATGTTTATTTATAATTTCTTTGTCTGTATTATTTCCTATACAAATGAACTACAAAGATAGTGCAAAACGGTATAAAGCACAAAAAAGTTTTGAAAAAAGTACATACATTCCTTTCAATAAAGTATCTTGTCCAGAACTAAATATTGTTGATGAGAGAAACGATTGCTTTTCTTGAGAATAACTGTAGTTCAGATTCACAGCATATAAAATAGTAGTTATTTTCTCAGAGGTATTTGCAAAATACTTGTAATAACATAAAAAAGACTAAAGAATTTGCGATAGTTGCCATAATGAAGTATTTTTGTTGAATATAATTTGTTAAACAAATAATTGGCTAAATGAAAAAACGAACAATTAAAAAGATGAAACGATTAATTTCACTTGTTGCAGCAATTTTGATTAGTGCTACTGCTACATTTGCAACCGAATATGGTAAATATTATCAAAATTTGCCTGTAAAAATGCAACAGCCTGCAATACCGGAAATATCAGAGTATAGTGTGAATATAAAAGATTTTGGTGGAGTGGGCGACGGATTAACCCTAAATACAGTTGCATTTGAGAAAGCAATAAAGGCACTCGATAACAAAGGGGGAGGGCATCTTGTTGTTTCTGAAGGAATTTGGCTCACAGGATTAATTTCGCTTAAAGATAACATAGACTTGCACTTGGAGAAAAACGCTATACTGATGGCTACTCCCGACCGTATGCAACACTTCAAGGTTAAAGATGGGGTTCGTGAAAATAAATGTACACCACTTATTTCTGCCAGTAAACGCAAGAATATAAGTATCACAGGCGAGGGCATAATAGATGGAAATGGAGCTTTTTGGCGTCCGGTAAAGCGTTCAAAAGTTAGTGACGTGGAATGGAAAGAATTCTTGGCAATGGGCGGAACGGAAAAAGAAAATGGTAAACTTTGGTTCCCATTTAATCTGAAAAATTATGAAAACATTGCAGCTACCCCAGAGGCTCAAGAAAGTATGCGAACACATCTTGTTCGTTTGACGGACTGCGATAGAGTACTTGTAAGTGGGGTTACGATACAGAACTCGCCTAAGTTCCATCTTATTCCAACACGTTGTACAAATGTTGTTGTTGATGGTGTAACCATTCGTTGCCCATGGAACGCTCAAAACGGTGATGCTCTTGACATCAGTTGCTGTCGCAACGTGTTGCTTGTAAACAATACTATAGATGCCGGTGATGATGGTATATGTATGAAAGGTGGTGCAGGCAAGAAGGCAGCTCCAGATGGACCTTGTGAGAATATATTGATTCAAGACAACACAGTTTTTCATGCTCATGGTGGTTTTGTTATAGGGTCAGAATATTCCAATGGCATGAAGAACATTGTGGTGCGCCACAACCGTTTTTCTGGCACAGATACAGGTCTGCGTTTTAAAAGTGGAATTGGACGAGGTGGAAAATGTGAGAATGTCTTTATAAGTGATATTGTGATGACCGATATAAAGGGTGAGGCAATAGTCTTTGAGTGTTCGTATGCTGACAAGAAGTATAGTGTGAATGAAGATAACGGTAATGTTTCCATTCCTAAAAATGCAGAGTGTGTGCCAGAATGGAGTGACATACATATAAGTAATATTGTCTGTCGTGGAGCAAAGACAGCCGTCAGTGCTCATGGACTGCCTGGATACGATTGTTTGAAAAACATCACTGTCAGCAATTCAACATTCTTCTATACGCAGAAAGACAAGGATATTGATGCTGGAGCAGATGTTAAACTTACAAATTGCAAGTTTGCAACTTTTTGATAGTATTTGAAGTAATTGTGTATAAAGTATCGGGTCTAAATGTATTTTTTGCATTAAGACCTGCTTTTTTGTACAAGTTAATATTAATTCTTCATTCTTCATTCTTTATTCTTCATTTTTATATATTACCTTTGCATAACTTTTAGCCGCTTATTATCAATATTAGGTAACAGAAATATGGAACAAGAAAATAATTTATTTCAAGAGGTAAACGAAGGATATTCCATGCGCGAAGCTATAAATGAGGCTAAGCGTTGTTTGCACTGTAAAATTCCGCAGTGCAAGAAAGGATGTCCTATAAGCCATGATATTCCTGATTGGATACATGAACTGTCGATGGGAAACTTCGGCAACGCAATGGATATTATTAACAACAAGAGTAATCTTCCCGCTGTATGTGGACGTGTGTGCCCTCATGAGAAACAATGTGAAGGACATTGTGTACTCAACAAAAAGGGGCAGGGCATTCATGTTGGCAAGCTGGAACGTTTTCTTGCTGATTTCGATGGTAATATGGGACTCATTCGCGAGAAACTTTTGCCAAAGACAAGAGGAAAGGTTGCTGTAATCGGCTCTGGACCTGCTGGACTTACAATTGCTGGTGATTTGGCACGTCAAGGGTTCAATGTCGAAATATTTGAGATGGAACCAGAACCGGGAGGCGTACTGATGTTTGGTATTCCGGAATATCGTTTGCCAAAAGAGATTGTGCGTCGTGAGATAAAGAAGATCGAAGAACTTGGAGTTGTGTTCCACTGTAATACAACAGTAGGAAAAGACAATCTCACAGTGGATAAACTCTTTGATATGGGTTATGATGCAATCTTTATGGGAACAGGAACTGGAAAACCTAAAAAGCTGAATATCCCAGGTTGCGATCTCAAAGGAGTTCGACAGGCAATATGGTTCTTGCGTCGTGTCAGTCTCTATAATGAAGGCAATTTGAGTCGCGATGAGGTTGTGGTGCATGAAGGCAACCGTGTGTATGTTATAGGATGTGGTAATACAGCGATGGATGCAGCAAGAACAGCTGTGCGTATGGGGGCAAGCCATGTTGAAATCGTTTACCATCGCACCATTAATGATATGAGTGCGTTGCGTTCAGAATATGATGAGGCTGTAGAAGAGGGTGTTAAATTCAGTTGGGAGTCGAGCGTTGTTGAGATTCACGATGATAATGGCATACTCAATGAAGTTGTTATTGAAACGAAAGACGGACAGAGACGGATAGAGAAAGCTGATTTCGTTATTATGGCAGTCGGTTCTGCACCGGCAAGTCGTATCGTTTCCACAACAACAGGCATAGATGTAGATGACCGTGGATATGTGCTTACACGTGAAAAACCATACGGAATGACAACTCGTAAGGGTGTGTTTGCAGGTGGAGATGTAGTTAACCGTCCATCAACTGTTGTTCTCGCAATGCGTGATGCAAAGCAAGTTGCCGAAGGCATTGCACAGTATGTAGATGCTGTGAAATTGATAGAAGCTGTAAACAAGGATGGAGAAATAAAAAAGCCTGTTGAAGGATAGTTGTATTAATTACGGAAAAGCGGATGAGGATGCATGAATAATTCATACATCCTCATTTATCGTTTGAATGTGGTAGTATAAGCGTAAAACAAATAAAAAAGCAGAATAGTAATTTAGAATGGAATACCTATACAGTCTATTCTCTGTACATTCAGCAGTACAGACAATAGTTGTGCTCGCGATAATAATATCTGCCGGTCTTTCTCTTGGCAAACTTCGGATACGTGGAATTTCACTTGGTGTAGCTTTCGTGTTTTTCATAGGTATAGTTGCAGGAAGCATACATCTTACAGCCGATGAGCAAATGCTGAGCTTTGCCGAAACTTTCGGATTGTCGCTTTTTGTATATGCCTTGGGATTACATGTCGGACCAAACTTTATCGGCATGATGCGTCATGAAGGAGCACCGCTGAATTTATGGGGACTTGGCATTATACTGCTTGGCACGGCAATGGCTCTTGCAATGTGTCTCTTTCTTCCGGTTGGTGTACCCGACATGGTTGGAATATTGTGTGGAGCCACAACAAACACTCCTGCACTTGGTGCAGCGCAGCAGGCACTTGCCTCTGCACACTTATCGAGCAGCGGTGCAGCATTGGGCTGTGCTGTAACTTATCCTCTTGGTGTTGTCGGTGTTATTTTCGCTATGATATTGTTGCGCAAGTTTCTTGTAAAGCAGAGTGATTTGGGACAGTGTGGAACTGCAGATGAAGACCATACGTATATAGGGCAGTTTATAGTAGCAAATCCTGCGATATTTAATCATACAATAGCACAAATCTCCCGTTCCGCACACTCACATTTTATAGTGTCGCGTATTTGGCGTGACGGAAATGTCATTGTTCCTTTAGCGCAGACCGAAATGCGCAAAGGCGACAATGTGCTTGTGGTGACAAACAAAGATGAAGCACCAGCAATGGACATTCTTTTTGGTGAGAGAGTGAAAAAGGACTGGAATCGCGACAAGATAGATTGGAATGCCATAGATTCTACTGTGGAAAGTCGTGTAATAGTGATGACACGTACTAAGCTCAACGGACTAAAACTTGGTTCGCTACATATGCGTGAGACATATGGCGTTAATGTGTCAAGAGTGATGCGCGGTGATATAAAACTTCTTGCTACAGATGATTTGCATTTACAATATGGTGACCGTATGACAATTGTTGGAACACCTGACGATATAGATCATGCAGAAGCATTCATCGGTAATGCGGTGCAAGTATTAAATGAGCCTAATCTTGGAGCGATATTTTTTGGTTTGCTCCTTGGATTGGCTTTAGGAATGATACCTGTCAGTATTCCAGGTATGGGTGCTCCAGTTAAGCTTGGCATTGCAGGAGGACCGATAATAATGGGTATTATAATAGGTGCCCTTGGTTCTCGTGTGCATTTTATTAGTTACACAACACGGTCAGCATCGTTGATGCTCAGAAAATTAGGATTGTCGCTGTATCTTGCTTGTCTTGGATTGGTAGCAGGAAAGGATTTCCTGCATACGGTGTTTAGGCCAGAAGGAATGATGTGGGTAGCTTTAGGATTGGTAATAACAGTTGTCCCATTGCTCATAATAGGAGCGATAGCTTTGAAAACGCATAAATTTGATTCCGGTACAATCTGTGGCTTAATGTGTGGAGCAATGGCAAATCCTATGGCTTTGAGCTATGCCAATGATACGATTCCTGGTGATAGGGCAGCAGTAGCCTATACTTCAGTTTATCCGCTTGGCATGTTTATAAGGGTAATTATTGCACAAATCATAATAATGTTTTTGGTATAAGTGCTTGATACCTGTTATTCCGTAATAGCAGAATACATTGGTTTGACTACTGATATTTAAAAAAGAAAAATCCTTCACCGCAATCGAGATTACAAGAATTATAATCATTGCTTGCGGTGAAGGATTTCCGTTTTATCTTGTATTTCACATTTTTATGCCAAACACTCGTCAAGTTGTTTTTCTATTTCTTCGCGATTCATGTCTTGACCAATGAATACGAGCTTCTGCATGCGGTCGCCATATTCTGGATCCCAGTTTTTGAATTGCTCAGGATTGTTCTTGCGAAATTCTTCAAGTTCATCCTTTGGCATTGAAGCATACCATTGTCCTGCATTTCTGAGAGAAACCTGACTGCCAGCTTGCTCAAAAACATAGCAAGTATTGCGCTCGTCAGAAAAATAACATAATCCTTTACATCGGATAACACTCTTTGGAAATTTACGGGCGATAAATTGGTCAAACTCTGTCATAAGAAATGGACGACGGCGAGTGTATACAAATGTTCCTATTCCATATTCCAAAGCTTCGCCTTCTTCCTCATTTTCCAAGTCGTCCTCATCACCCTCTACAGCTTCAATCCAGCGTGCTGAAGTTGCCACCTTGTCAAAGTCAAACAGATGGGTGTTTATTATTTTATCGATATTTACATCCCCATAGTTGCATGGAACAATAGTTGCTTTAGGTTGAATCTGGCGCAAAATAGCCTTTATGTGTATCAGTTCTTCTGGAGAAACCTCGTCAGCCTTATTTAGAAGAATTATATTGCAAAATTCCACTTGCTGTATTACAAGGCTTGCCAAATCGTCTTCTCCCAGATTTCCTTTTGTTAGATCAGTTCCCTCGGCAAATTCGTCGCGTAATCTCAAAGCATCGCAAACAGTGACAATAGCGTCAAGCTTTGCTATGCCGTTCTTTGCATAGTCTGGATACATCTGTGGATATACACTTATTGTCTGTGCAATAGGTGCAGGCTCGCATATTCCGCTTGCCTCAATAACAATATAGTCGAAGCGGTTTTGTGCCACGATGTCGCTGAGTTGCTGTACAAGATCCATCTTCAGTGTGCAACAGATACATCCGTTTTGCAGTGCCACAAGGCTGTCGTCGCTCTGACCTACAACCCCTCCTTGCTGTATGAGGTCTGCATCAATGTTCACTTCACCAATATCATTCACGATAACGGCAAACTTTATTCCCTTCTCGTTGGATAGGATTCTATTCAGGAGAGTTGTTTTTCCGCTTCCTAAATATCCGGTAAGCAGAAGCACAGGAGTTTCTTTTGTATTCATATATTATCTGTTAAAGTTATTATACAAAAAAAGACACCCCTCTTGGAAGGATGTCTCTCTGTTGGGATACTCGGACTCGAACCAAGAATGACAGGACCAGAATCTGTAGTGTTACCATTACAC
>CAKQCV010000004.1 GCA_934217675.1 uncultured Prevotella sp.
GTGTGCCACCGGCAGTGGTGGCTATAAATATCAAATTGTATCTCCTTACGATTATGAAACGGCAATATTGCTTGGCGACAGCCGTTGGAACAAAAAACTCGATTATGCAATATCAATACAGTTGGCTAATGGTTCAAAGATAAGACGAAAGTTGAATCTGAAGAATAATCCTTGTCTTGATGGTGTGCGGATTGCTGTAAAAGGTGTTAAGACCACATATTTAAAACTTTCTGGCATGAAGGAAATAACAGATTACAAGCTTCTTGAATCAGAGTATGGTGTTTGGTATTAAAACAAAAAGCGTTGCCTCACGGTAACGCTTTTCTGATTGCCTAATTTAACTTATATAATAATACACGTATGATATGTCTGTTTATGAATGACAGCGAATTTATTCAGAGTGTTCAATGCAGACAAAACATACATTATGCCGTAATCGTATAATTGTCAATATCAGTCATGCCGTTTGCTTCATGACCTTTATTTACATGTTGTTATAGAAAAAACATAATATTGCTTCCACCTCTTACACCGAGAAGATTCCGCTGTTGTTATACATTCAAGGCAGGTCTTCTGACTTTGCTCCGTTCTTTCGACACCTTCCCGTCCGGATTTCATAAAAGGAACAGTGGCATATTGCCGAAGAACATAAAGGAGTTTACAGCTGCGGGACAGTTGGAGATTCACACTCCATTCCCTTTTAATCGCATTGTCTGCGAACCTTTACGTGCTGCAAATATAGGATAAATTTCGTAAACCTCAAAGAAAAAATACGGATAAGGATGAAAAAATTTGTATAAACGAACATTTATTTTTAAATTTGCAGCAGAGTGATAATAAATCCTTTGCTTTTGGAGCTTTATCACGAGATATAATAAACAGTATTGACAATAAAAACGTATAAGCCTATTGAAACATCATTTACTTCACTAAAATTTGAATAAAATGATAAAACTGAATGAAATGACCGATGAGGAATTGGCATTGTCATACGTGAATGGAAACAATCAGGCTTTCGATTTGTTATTGTCGCGCAATCAATCGAAATTGTTTTCTTATATCTTGTTTGTTGTGCACGAACAGGATTTGGCTAATGACATATTTCAGGAAACCTTCGTTAAGGTTATTACAAAATTGCAAGAGCGAAAATATATTGACTCTGGTAAGTTTTCGGCTTGGATTATGCGCATTGCCCACAATGTGATAATGGACTGGTATCGGGACAGTAAAGCTCAAAATATCATAGATATAACAGAAGACAATGACCTGTCGAACATTAAGGGCGAGAGCATTGTTGACTGCAATATTGAAGACAAATACGTTAATGAGCAAGTGCTCAGGGATGTAAAGAAGATGATGAATCTTTTGCCTCCCACACAGCGTGAAGTGGTTTTTATGCGCTTCTATCAGGAAATGTCGTTTAAGGAAATTTCCGAGGCAACTGGTGTGAGCATAAACACAGCTTTGGGGCGTATGAGATATGCCATATTGAATCTTCGTCGCATGGCTCGCAAGAACAATCTGTCTCTTGAAATACAGTATTAATCCTACATCTATATGGCTGAACAGGGCATAACCATGTTCAGCCATAAATGTTTATAGCATTTTCAAACTCTTTATTGTAGCTATAGGGTCGTTTGCCTTGAAAACGTAGCTACCGCTTACAAGCACGTCGACACCTGCTTCTACAAGGCGTGGAGCTGTTTCTGCCTGTACTCCTCCGTCAACTTCGATAAGTGCATTTGCTCCTTTCTCGGTTATCAGCTTTTTCAGTCGCTTAACTTTTTCTATAGTGTTTTCAATAAACTTTTGTCCGCCAAATCCCGGATTGACACTCATCAGCAGCACCATGTCCACATCGTTTATAATGTCTTCGAGCATACACACTGGTGTTGACGGATTCAGAGTAACTCCTGCTTTCATTCCTGCGTTGTGTATTTCCTGTACCGTGCGGTGAAGATGTGTACAAGCCTCATAATGAACATTCATCATCATTGCCCCAGTTTTTGCTGTGCGTTCAATATATCTTTCCGGGTGTTCTATCATGAAGTGAATGTCAAGAGGCTTTTTGCATATCTTCGCCACGGCATCGATTACAGGAAAGCCAAATGAAATGTTCGGCACGAACGTACCGTCCATAACGTCCATGTGTAGCCAGTCTGCTTCGCTTTTATTTATCATGTCCACCTCGCTTTGCAGATTTGTAAAGTCTGCCGCCAAGAGAGATGGCGATACCATTGTTGTCATCCTTGAATTTTCTTTTTGTTTTGTTCTTTTGTTTATATAAATATGTATTTATTCTTTTTTGACATTAATCTGATGTCTGATATATTTAATCAGAGACAGTCAGTTTATGCAATAGCCATATTTTTTACCGTTTACGTTTATTACACGGTATGTATATGCAATTGCACGTATAATATCGAGCGTTCTTTTTGAAGGTTGCGCTTCTTCTAAAGTAAAATGTTTCATAGGCATATATTATTATTTAGTCCTTTCGTATATATAAACGCAGCTTGTTTCGTTTTATTACATCCTGCCTCATTTTTTTTATTGATATACAGTCTCGTTGCTGATTTTTATGTGTTGTCATAGTAGTTTTGCCTGTTGGTATAATTATGCCGTCAGCTTAAAGTTGAAAGAACGTAAGCCTGATATTTGAATGCCGTTAGCTTAGATATGAAAAAGGTGTAGCTTTCTCGTTCTCTTGCTTTAGATATTGCAGTGCAAAAAAAATCCTTCACCGCAAGTGTCTTTGAATCAAAAAGATACAGTAGCGGTGAAGGAGTTTAAGTAGTTAAATGTAAGCTATTGCTTATTTGATAATGAGCTTGAAGGTGCTCTTGCCAATCTTCACTATGTATGTGCCAGATGGCTTGCCAAGCAGAGTTACGCTTTGCTTATAGCTGTCGGTCACAGGTGTTGAGCTAACGAGCGAGCCGTTGGCAGAATAGAGCTTGATGAGACTTCCGGCTGTAGCTCCGTAAACATTAAGCAGTGCGTTCTTTGCTTCAATACGTATTCCGTTAGAGCTTGCTGTTCCGTCTATACTTGAAGTAACCAATGTCACCTTGTCGGAGAATTTCTCTCCGCTAACGCTGTATACTGCCGAAACTTGGTATTCAAGATATTTGTCATTATACGACTTTGTGTCTACGAATGTTGTGTCGAACATCGTCTCGTCGTTCAGTCTGTCGCCGTTGCGGTATACATTATAGCCTTCAAATACATTCTTTTCTGATGCTGCTTTGTTTGTCACATGGGTGGTCTTCCATGGAGTGTTCATCTCAGCAGTCTTCCGAGGAGCAAACCGTGGAGCATTCTTGGTTGCAACCTTGTTCATTCCAGGCAACTCGTTAGAGTATGCGCTCAGTCCGATGGAAATGCACCAGTTGGCATCTATGTCTGTTCCGGCATCCTCCATTGTGCTCCATGTGGTGCCGTCGGTAGAATACAAGTCACCGCGTCCGCTGTTAGCAGGTCCTCTGTCATATCCTAAAGGAACAGTAATCTCGTTGTGTTCCACATAGACAGCCACTCTCAAGTTCTTCTCCGTATTAATCTTCAGAGGTTCATCAAGATGAATGGTGTTGAAGGAATACTGTTTCAGATTCTGTACGAACTGTTGTCTAACGAGAGTGTTGTTCTCATAAACCAACAGGAATAGTGCCTCAGGAATCTGGTTGATATATACCTCAACATCGCTTAGCGACATGTTTCCATAGTTCTTCAAGTCAGAAGCAAACCAGCTGGCTCCAGCAAAGAATGTACCACCGTTAGGCAGTCCGGCAGCATCATAGCTGTTGCCGTCGTGCCAGCGCAGATATACAGGTTCGCCCAGAGCAGGGAACTGCCAGCTAAGTTTGTAGCTGTTGTCTGCCTGTCTTTCAGCCTTTAAGTTTGTTGGTGCAAGTCCTCCGTTGTCGTAGTTCAAGTCAATGCTTGCCACATCGCTCAATTCGCTTTCGGCAGCTGTCTTGGTGATGAGTTTCACTTGATATTCATAATGTCCGGGCAGCAAGTTGTGGTCAACATACGAGATTCCGGATACAGGTTCTGTGTTTAGTTTCTCGCCATTGCGGTAGATGTCAAAGCCCTCGGTTTTGCTTTCAGGAGCATTCTTGTAGAGAGCAATGTCATCAAGATACTGAGTCTGCATGTCCGCACTCTTTGCAATAGCCACATACTCTGTATTTGCAGGCAATGGGCACAGTATGTCTTGCCAAACTTCAGTAGTAGAGTAGGAGGTAAGCTGTATGAAGTTGCTGCGCTGTGTTCCTCCCGTAGAGTAGTATACCTTTACGGTACCATTTCCCTTGTGGTCGTCAGCGTTGCGCAAAGCCATTCTCAGATATCCCATTCCTTCAGCTTTTATTACCCCAAAAGCCTCGGCACCCTTAGCGGCAGCCACAGATTTCGTGCCAGAGAACGAGTGGTCGGAACTTACGGTGATATTCGACTTGTAGCTTTCGCCTTCAACGGCAAACACTGTTGTACCGTTGTCGAGATTGTCAAATCTGTTGATTGCTGTCGCCTCGTTGTTCATGTCAGGATCGGCAAACGACAGCAGCACATTATATCCATAAGTAGAAGCTTCTGCCTTCACGTTTTCAGGCACCTTTGCCTCACCCTGAGCCACTATGGTTGCATTAGCCACTGTAGACAGCTCAGATGTGGAATTGTCTATATATACAGTTTGCACGTTGTATTTATACTCACCCTCTTGGCTTATAGTCTCTTCAAAGTAGCGTCGCTCAACAGGTTCGGCATTAACTTTCTCTCCGTTTCTGTATATATTGTATCCGGCAACTGTTTTCTGTCCGCCCATGTCAAGAATAACAAACTGAGTCTGTTCTCCGCGTCTTTGCAGCGAGAGCAACAGATAAGTTTCTCCATTAGCATCATTGAATGTAGACATTCCTCCGGCAGTGGCTGCTGATATATCGTCAATCTCCAGATACTTGCCCATGTCTAAATCACCGATGCGCTTGCTTGTTTTGGCATCGTAAATGCCTATAGTGTATGCATTGGCATCGTTTCCCTGTTCGAATGCATATATTTTTCCGTCGTAGTAGGCAGTTCCGGCTGCTCCTTTGAAAGCAGGACCAGTGGCGAGTTTGCTTCCGTTCTTTGAGATCATTATACTTGTCTCCCAATCGCCAACCTCGAAGCCTCCGTTGCCATTGTCGAGTGTCGGTATGTATGCCAGGTGGCGCGAATACTCTGATATGGCAATAGTCTCTATGAGCGACATCGTTTCAGGGTCGATTTTGTGTATATTTGTAGTGTTGTCGGCAGCATACAGATATTTGCCGTCGAAGGCAAGGTTTCTGATTCCGTCAACATCACTGACAACGAATGAGCCTGCACTCTTGCCATCGAGAGTATACCTTTCTATTCTTCCACTTTCATTATACACTGATGTGTATATGTATTTCCCATCAGAAGCCACAGCCATTGCCGACTTCTCTCCAAGGAATGTATTCACATATTCAGGGCATTCGGTGCTGTTCGTTACCGGGCGTTTTGCTAAATCGGCTGCAAATGTCAGGTTCTCTACAGGCAAATCCCATCTCAGCGAAACGTTTCTGTTGCGCTGAACAACGGCAGCAACGCTCTTTGGAGCCATCTTATTGTCAATCTGATAAGCCTCCACGCTTGTAGGATCGCTCATACTTGATTCTCCACCGTCAGCATAAACGGAAGTTGCCGTATATGAGTGAACGCCAGTTGTTGGCAGAGTCTCGTTGAACGTATTTTCGGTAACAACAGCATTGTTCACTTTCTCACCGTTCCGGTATATGTTGTATCCCACAGGCTCCATTTCGCTTTCTTCGCTTTGCGGTGCCACGTTCACCTTCAGATTAATGTTTCCGTCTATACCAGACTCAGCAGCAGTAAACCAGTTGGTTCCGTCAAGCGACAGCAGATTTCCCTTACCGTTAACAGCCTTGCTGTCGTCTATACTCAGAGGATTTATGTCTGCTTCGTTCATTATTTGGAAAGCAAAGAGGTAAGAGTGACCAGGCTCCAGCACAATATCATCTTCTACGGGTACATTTGTAAAGCTTCCGTCGTACAGTATGTTTCCTTTAAACTGCTTCTTGTAGATAACCTCATCGTCTTTAGAAATTCTAAGAGCGAGATAAGTACAGTTGTTCACAAGCTGTATGGCTACCGATGAAACCTTTTTGTTACGGTATTTCACGATATCTTGAGCCTCCCATTTGCATCCGGCATAGAAGAAACCAGTAGATGCCAAACCCAGCTCGTCGGCATGATTACCGTTGGCCCAAGTCAGTGTGTCTCTGTGGCCTCTGTCGGCGAGCGGAGACTCCCACGACAATGCAACATTCTTGTTGTGGTCGATAGAAGAAGATAGTCGCAGAGGAGCATAATATTGTGCGCCCTCATTTACGAAAGCATTTACAGAGTCGCTCTTTGCCGATTCTTTACTTCCACCATAAACAGCCGTTACCTTATATGTGTAGTTTCCGTAAACAAGCTTTGAGTCTGTATAAGTCATTTCCTTTACAGGCTCTTTGTTCACTTTCACGTTGTTTCGGTAAACGTTATAACTTTCAGCCGAAGCCGAGCCGTTACCCTTGTTCCATTTCAGTGTTACGCTTGCCTTTCCTGGTGTAGCAGTAACTCCTTGTGGACGTGGAGTTGGCGACTCGTTTATTGCGTTAAGATTAAACGTTAGGTTCTTGTTCTCCAGTTCTGGGTTTGCAATGATTGTGGCTGCAGTTTCTGCCTTGTCGCCATTTTTCATTTCAAGTCCGTTAAAGTTTACGTTAAACACCTGTTTCTCTCCTGCAGCAAGTGTTCCATGCTTAGGCGAAACATCAAGCCATTTGTCTGCTTCACATAATGTGTAGCGGAATACGAGGTTCGGACTTTGGTTTAGTATGCCTACAAGGGTGAGCTGTCCGGGAGTGATGTCGGTTGTAGAGAATAGTCCGCAAACATAGTTCTCTCCCGAAGTTTGGTTTCCGATAACATATCCTGGTGCATCATTCAGCACGTGCTTTACATTAGTGATGACACGTTTGTTTAAGTCGAATTGTCGGATCATGATTTTGTCAATCTTGTCGTCCGACTCTGCTGTCATGTCGGATAACCACAAGTATGGTCCTCCCGGCGATACATTGTCGTAGGCAGAGCCATACACAGCCACAGAGCTTGATGTGCTTAAACTTGTGAATCGGGTTTTTACCTCACCCTTCATGTTTACAAATCCGATGGTGCTGAATCCACCAATCCAGAATCCTTTTCTGTCAGGGTCGTAGCTGCAGTGCGTAATCTCCAAGCTTGGTTCGCTGGCAATGTCAATAATGTCAACAAGTCGCCTGTTGTCGAAATCGAGTTTAAACAATCTGTTTTTATGGTCACTGCCGTAGAAGTATCGTCCGTCGTAAGTTATGTCGTAGAGCATGTAATACATCTTTGGAATAGAGAATTGCTCGATGAACTTTCCGTTGCTGTCATACTTCCAGAATTTGCCCAATTCTACAGACGAAGTCGTGTAGTAGTATTTACCGTCAAATGCAATAGACTGCTGCAAGTCTCCAGATGTGTTGAATGAAGGCATAGTCTTCCATCTGTTGGTATCATTTCCTGATGCCTTTGCCGGTGTGTTGTTCAGTTTCCAGGTGAGCGGTCCGTCGCCATTGTTTGTCATGGTGAAAGTCTTGGTTGCAATTCCCTCAGCGTCAATGTCGGCATTAATGCTATTTTCCGAGAGCAATATTTCCGGTTGTGTCAATGTAGCAGAAAGAGAGTTGGAATTGCCATTCTTGATGTTCCATTCTCCGTTATAAATGTTGTAGCCGTCTTTCATGATGACCACATCATATTTACCTTCCTCAATCTGTGAGAATTCAATTATTCCGTTGTTGTCGGTCGTAGTGTTTATCTCAGCACCATTGTCTCCGGTCATTTCCACAGTGCAGTTGCTCATGTTCCCGCTTTTAGCCTTTACCTCAAGCTTGGCATTTGTCCAAACCGGATTCCAAATTTTTATATCGTCAACATACCAGTAGTTAATCCATTTTGCATCCTTGCCATGTGCACGGAACCTAACTTTGAACAAGTCGTTTGTTAAATATTCTGCAAGGTTAAACTGGCAAGCCGTCCATTCAAAGCTACCATTCTTGTTGTCGTAAGTCTTTACCTCTTTCCATGAGTTACCACCATCGCAGCTCACTTCCACTGACAGATAGTCAACATTAGTCTGCTCCGAGTTTCTTAGCTTCAAGTTAAAGCGCAGATATGTGTTGGAGCGGTCTGTCGTGTGCAGTTCTCTTGTCATCAACGACTGGTCGTAGTTTGTCAGTGCCGACCACTTATATGTAGCACTTGGGTCAACCAGTCCATACTCGTAATAATCAACTGACCAGTAGCTTTCTGTCGTTCCGTCGTCTTGAGTTTTTGACCATTTGTCTTCATTCAGTGTCCAATCATCAAACGAATCCTCAAAAGGCAGCAGTCTGGTATCCGGCACATTGACTTTTAGAGGTTCACTCTGTGCCGACTCTTCTCCGTTTTGATAAACAGCAGTTACCGTATAAGTCATGTCACCATATTCAGGCACATTATCTGTATATCTAACAGAGTCTACCGGTGTAGAGTTCACCTTTTCCCCATTCCTGTAGATATTAAATCCTACCACAGGGTTGGCTGCAGCAGCTTTAGCTGTAGAACCTGGTCTTACTTTGTTTGTTCCAACAAAGATATCGTCAATCATCAGCATGAAACCGTCGTCCGATACACAGTTGACTGTAACATATTTAGCCTCCTTCGGGATATTGTATTTCACGAGAGTCCATGCATCAGGCAATTCCAAATAAGGGTCTTCGTTTACGAATATGAAATCAGACGGGCGTTTTCCTGTTGTGGAATATCCCACTCTAATTCTTTCTTTTGCGAAATTGGTTCCCACTTTATAGCTGCGTGCCATAAAACTGAACTGGAAGTCAGAATCGAAGTTCAGCTCAGGCGAGATGATGTAGTCGTTGTTCTGTGCATCGACAGCACAGAAGTCCACAAGCATTTTTTGTCCTGAGTATGGCTTGTAATTAGGGTTCTCGTTTACTGCCGGTGATGTCTTCCATGGGTTCATTACGATGAACGCCATTTTCTGTCCCTGGTTAGTGAATTTGCACGCTTGCCAGGTGTAAGTGTTGGCATTGTCGCCATCGATATAGCTCCATCCTATATTTCCGGTAGAGTTAATCTCAAAGTCTGTATGGTTTTCAAAATCATCAAAATATCCGTCAACCTTCTCCGGCGATATCCAGGTCAGTGACACTTCCTTGTCGCTCACACTCCTTAGCGTCAAGCCATAAGGTGCTCCGTTTTCGTTGCCCTCAGCTTTCATCCTTGCGTAGTGTGCGTGGCTTACAACTTTTTTCGCCATGACCTCAGCCGATGGGCGTTGTTTCTCATTGCTGTCAGACTTCTTGTCTGCCAGTTTTGCAGAAGCCCATACTGTTCCTCCCGCTATCGCAAGAACTGCGATAGATGAAAAAATATGTCTGTTCATAAAATTGTTTCTTCAGTTATTTAATAATTGCTTTAGTTCGGTAAGTTTTTCCGTTGCCTGTAACGCTCACCACAACAATTCCCTCATTGCCCTTAGTGCTGAATTCAACCTTTGACGATTGTGCAGCAGCTGAGTGTAGCGTTATTCCTGCTAATGTGGAGCAGTTTACGGTGTATCCAGGTTTCAGTCCGTCGAGGATAACTTTTCTGTCGGTAACGGTCATCCTGATGTTCGACTCGCCAATAATTTCACTTACTGATGAACTTTGTGCAGAGTAGTATGCTGGTGTTGACTCGTCAAAGAACAGGTTTCCATATCCGGAAGCCACCCACACTTTGTATTTTCCAAAGTCAAATTCTCCTACCTTTTTGTTCCTTATATCAATTTGTGTGTCGTTCACTCCTCCAGCAGCAAGTGTTTCATATTGCATTCCTTCATTATATATGAGAGTCAGGTATTTAACTCTTCCGTTTCTTCCTCCATGGTTGAAGCGGAATCTGAGCTGCGTGTATTTCTTTCCTGCCACATACGAAGAGAAGTCGCACTCCTGTCCTTCTGAATCATATTCCTTCAGTGTTATTTTAGATCCAATGCTTTGCCATGTTTGACCACCATCCTTAGAACCTTCAACAAACATCTCCGATGTTCCAATAGGTCCTGATGTGGTGACGATAAACTTGCAGTCGTCAATGCCCTCAGGAATTTCCTTTAGGGTTACGCTGCCTGAACTCTTGAAGAATATATTGCCGGTACCAAGACTCACATCGCCTTCCACTTCCTTATAGAAGGACATAGGTGTAAACAAAGCCTGATGGTTTACCTCGTTTGTTTCTTTTCCAAGATATAGATAATATCCTGTAGCACCCTCTACTGGTGTCCAAGCTACATGCAGTTGTTCAGGATCTTTTCTACTAAAGTCGGTAATGGTAGGTGTGGCAAGCTTTTCTGCCACCATGATGTTCCACAGCCATAAGTCGCCTTGCATTTTTTCAGAGTTGCATCTGAATGCCACATATATATCCTGTCCGGCATATTTCCTGAGGTCCACCTCCTCAATGTGTTGCTGACTGAAGTAGTCGGCAAATGACATTCTCTCAATTACATGGAAATCGTTCAGTTTGCTTGTCTTGGTAGAAACAAGAACCTCAAGCGATTCTATTGCCGTTTCTTCCGAAACACCACGTGTGAAGAACAAAACTCCGTTTTTGGGCACATGGATTCTTCGTTTGCAGATGAGATAGTCGTCGGCATCATTCCAGTAGTCGAAAGAGTAAACGATAGAGTTGGAACTATTATCGGCAATCCACGTTGTACCGTCTCCATTGTTGTCGATAATCTGCCAGCAGTCAGGTTGTCCGTTTGTCCACGATGTGAAATCGGTTTGGAAAGGAGCCTCTACCGTGGCACACTCTGTATTGAATGGCACTGCCGATCCGTACACCGTAGTTCCGTCGCTCATCTTCATATACGAGCGCACACTGTAATTACTTCCTGGTTGTAGGCTGTTCACGGTGTATTCTGGTTTGTTGATGTCTGCTACAGCGGCGTGTTCATCGTTCAAGTTAGGTTCAACATTGCCTACAGCCCAGCAGAATCCCGCTTCATCGATGTCAACATCAACATGGCTTATCGAAGCCTTGAATGTTGCAGAAACGTCTCTGATGTTGTCTGGCACTTCCGTTTTTATGATGTTCCATTTCTTTACACCCCCGCTCACTTGGAACCTTATGAGTCCGTTGTCCTCTGTAATATTCGTGATAGGCACGTTAAGTCTTTCGTTAGCCCAGTTTAGCGAGTTCGGCTGCGTGTCGTCAGTAAATGAAGTGTTTGCCGTAGATCCAGGGAAAGTGTCGGCATTTCTTGAGTTTGCATCGTCAATGCCGTCGGCAGGCACGATATACATGCATCTGTGCTTTGCATTATTGTTTGGTCCGTTAACGCTCCAATACTCATCTTGCATCTCTTTTGTATAGTCATAGTGAGTGATTAGCATTCCGTGTGCCGGAATATATTTGTCCCATCCTTTCTTCTGCCTATTTTCCACTATAAACCACTCCATGCCCGTTCCGGCAGTTCTGTCTGGTTGCGCATTGATAAATCGGGCTTTGTTTTCGGCAATACTTTCCAACTCCACGTCCTCTGGCTTTTTCAGCTCCATGATATCGGTGCCTTCTTTCATCCATCCCATTTGCATTCTTTCAAATGCCATCAAGCAAGGTGGTGTATGGCTGTTGTTGTTGTAGCTTCCTGATGCATAAAGACTGTAGTCGCCCGGATCAAGTCCTTTTCCGTTTGTATAGCTGTCGGTGTCATACTGGTCTTTTAGTCCGAGCACGTGTCCAAATTCATGCGTAAATGTTCCAATACCATCCATCGAAGGCTTAATCGGGTTACCGGGCATTCCCACAAGCTCTGCAGAGCACGAATATTCGTTGATTTTTATTCCGTCGATAGAGAAAGCCTCGTCTCCCATATTCCAACTGTGTGGCCATATATCATCATCGTTTGCAGTACTTGCCTCGCTGTATCCTGCATATATAATATAGCAGTTGTCCATCACACCATTGTTGTCGTTGTCAAACTGCGAGAAGTCTAGTTCTGGATGGTCTTGCTTTGCCAGCAAACATGCTTCTTTTACCATTTCTCTTGGTCTGGCATCGCTTGCAGAGCTTTCGCTTGTGTTCTCTCCGTAATATTTTGTAGGGTGGGCGAGAGTGTACGGTCCTACAACCTTGAAGTTAGGTATGAACTGCCCCATGGAGTTGTCTCGGTAATAGTCCTTCACGCTTCCCGTTCCTCCATTCTCGCTGTAACCTTTCTCATTTAGCCATTTATCAAAGTCCTCATTTTTGTGTCTGAAAGTGCTGTCGGCAAAGTTCACGAGGATAACCAAATACTGCGACTCCTTTACTTCAGCATTCTTTCCAAGCACTTTTTTCGGCGCGATAATTTTTTTGTCGAGTGTTATAGATGGCATTTTCCGTTCTATGGTTTTCTTTGCCAGAATATCGGCATTGACGGCCTGTGCTGCCTTTATCTGCTTCAGCAGTGTCAGTTCGGCAGCTCCACGCTCATCAATATTGTGTGCCCGTTGTCCTGTGAGAGTTTTTCTGCCAGTTTTGAAATCATAGTCAATGTAGCAGAAATACCCATTCTTGTCTTTCTTCACCAGATAACCGTCGGAAGTAGTTACAAAATGAAAATTCTCGTCCCCCTGGATTCTGACAAGAAGAGTGGTGCCGTCAGGTTGTTTCATCAGTATAGGCTTGGGGTATGCACCAATAGCTGATGCATTCTGTATACAGCCAGCACTGATGACAGACGCCAACAGCAATTTTTTTAGTAATTTCATAAATACCTTTAATTAGTTATTGTAAAATGTGCAAAAAAAAACCGTATATCAAGAATGGAGCACATTCTGTGTTCCATCCCCAACATGCGGTAATTGAATATTTTATAAAAAGTCTGTCATCATTATTTCACCACAATCTTCTTGGCTTTTCCGTTAGAGTAAACTACATATACTCCAGCCTTTAGATTGATGCTGTTTCCATTAGCCACATTAGCGATTCTTGAGCCGTTGATGCTGTATACGCTCACGTTCTCTCCGTTAGCAGATAATGTGTTGCCGTTCATTATGTATGCCCCACTATTGGCGTTGATATTTCCGATAACGGTAGTAGAGCCGTTGCTAATCATCGTTATGTCGGTTTCACCATACGACTGTGTGAACATGAAGTAGTATTCTCCAGTCTTGCTTACAGTTTTGTTGTAAACATATTCGTTGTTAGAACTTGTATAGTCGTATGTAAATGCTACATACTCTCCGTTTGCGTCATTCTTTGCGTCCTCGGAACTGCTATAGATGTTACCAGACAAATATCCGTTAGACTTAAACTTTGCCTCTCCGTTAACCAACGAAGCCTTTACCCAAATAGGGTTCGTACGTCCAGCAGTTGGGATAGTAACAGCTTTGTTCTCCTCAAGCACAATAGGGTTGCTCAGCGATTCTCCAGCCACATAATCACGCTGAGAGAAAGTAATAGAATAATCACTCATGTTCGACTTCATCTTCAGGTGAAGAACCAGCACATCGCCAGCTGATACGCTTCTACTGCCACGATAATAAGTTGTAGACGAGCTCCCGTCATTCTCTGTGTACATTATACCAGTGAGGTAGTCTTCCGACTCCTTACCCATTTCCACTGTACTATTGTAATCATACGGAGCATCACAGTCCACGGTAATTACTCCGTCTTTCTCAACATTATACTTCAGCCACAAGTTAGCCGCATTAGCAGGCAGTTTATAAGTGTCGCCAGTTATAACGATAGCGTTGTTTCTTGACTCACCCTGTTTGAAGTCCTCTTCAGCAAGCGAGAACACGTCACCCTTTGCTGCACCCTCAATCTTTATCAGATATTTAGTATTAGCCGTAGCCTCGATATAGTGTGTCACTCCGCTTGTAAAATCCTCATAGTTACCGTCGTACATGCCGGTGCCACAAGGGAATGAAACCGTCATCTCTGGTGTTCCTGTAACAACGAGTTTGCCGTTCTTTGTCGCTGTATAAGCATAATATTTTGTACCGTCGCTGTTTATAGTGTTGTCTCCAACAACGGCATCTGCAGGATTATTGATAAGGTCACCCTTCTCTATGTCTTTGTAGCTTACGCTGAACGAGAAAGGTTCGCTCTCCTCCGATACAACCTTTATGAGATAGCTTGCATCAGAGCTGCTTGTCACGTCATATTGGATATTGTCAGTACCATTTACTCCTGAGTACGGACTGCTTCCGTAAGCATTAGGATAGATATAAACCTTAGTGTTCTCATTAGCATTCTTCAGTCCCGTCTTCACAAGCAAGAATTTGTTTGTGTTAGCAGGAACATCCACCTTATAGTAATAGGTGCCCTTTGCCGTAGGCAGAGTTTCTGTTGCCGGCAACTCGCTGATAGCAATAGGGTTGCTCTCCACGTCACCAGCCTTATATTCCTCCATCGTCATGTTAAAAGTTTCGTCAGCTTCAGTGTCGTCAACTTTCTCCACCACGATATAGTAGGTGCTGCCATAAGTGTTAGGCACCTCCAAACGTACGTCGAACGAGCTTCTTTCAGATGAAGCCGTTGGCGTGTTATACTGCAGAGAGTATTTGCTTGAGTAAATCTTCACGCATCCTCCTGGTAGAGCATTCTTGCTGCTTATTGTGAGAAATCCAGTTTTTGTCGGTGTATAGGTGTAGTAATAGTCTCCAGCCTTTGCCGGTAGAACATTTTCCCCTTCAACCATGTCGAACGGCATGTCGACGCTTCCTTTTTCAGGATGCGTAACCTGTGCAGTAAGAGCCACCGGCTGACTGATAGAGAATGTCAGCAGATAAGTCTTTCCCTTTTCAACTCCAATCTTTGTTTCATATTTGCCGTCTTTATATTCTCCGTATACCGTTGTTCCATTAACGTCGAACGAGATATAAGAATAGCTGCTCAGCACGAGTTGTCCATCCTCTTCGGCTATATATTGTGCATAAGCTTTATACGAGTCGTATCCGTTTTGTCTCATTGCGTCGCCCACATACGTAGTCTTTCCGTTTGCAAGTGGTGCAGGCTCTTCAGCACTGAGTCCTCCGCCCAGATTGTCGTTCTCTTCAAGCGATAGGTTCATTCCGATTTCACCATTATTATATATAAGGAAATAATAAGTCTGTCCCTTTTCCAGTGGGTATATCTTGGTTGGATAATTATCCTGTGCTCCATTAATTGTCAATGTGTCGTTTTTCTCTCCCGTGTCATTCTTCTTTATGAGGTTGACGTAGATGTTGTCATACTTTCCGTCGAGTGGAGCTATTTTTGCCAGATAGTTTTTGTCGGCAGTGAATTTCCAGAACACGGAGTCAGCTTTTTCACCTTCCACATTGTACTTGTTTTCTCCCACAATTGCTGTCAGTGCATCCTCGTATGACGTTTGCGCCATGCTTGGTGTAACGGTCATGCAAAGCACCGAACTAAAAAGTAAAAGTTTATTCATAATTATAATATTTAAGTGTTGAAATTTTCTTTCTCTTTATATGTGTTGTATATGCTTATATTTGTATAAACTATAAATAATGTTGCAAAAGTAATAAATTATTTGTAAATAACCTACGTTTTGTTTTAATTTGTTCTAAATGCATGCTCTTTTTGTTTAAACCTGAAATTTGTTTTCTGTTGTCATTTTCTGTCTATCCATAATAAAACGTCTATATTTACCCCAAAACGTTCGAAAAGCAATGCTTTTTATACTATTTTTAAACATTCTCTCTGTTTGTATTCCTTTAATTTGTTTTTTTTAGCTTATTATTTTGGAATGATAATATAATTTAGTAAATTTGCATCAGTTTTTTGAGAAAATATTTGTAATGAAGAAGATAATCATCATATTAGTTGCCGTTATACTTGTACTGCAGTCGTGTGAGTTCAAGCTAAAGCCATTTGAGATAAATGAAGGAGATCAGGATAAGGTTGAGGTATGCAGATATGACAGATTAGAGAGTCAATATCTTACGACGAGTGATTTTTCTGCCCTTCAGCAGATGAATACGGATTATCCTATGGAGACTCGCACTCTGATCGAAGACATGCTGAAGCTTGGTGAGGTTGACGATCCTTCTATAAACCGTAAGTTTCTCTCGTTCTATCAAGACTCCGTGCTGCAGTCGCTGATATCAGATGCAGAGTCAAAATATGCCAATATTGACGATATTAACGCTCTTTTCAACAAAGCGTTTGAGAATCTGCGCAAAGATATTCCCAACATTCACATTCCGCGCATCTACATGCAGATAGGAGCATTAGACCAGAGCATAATAATAGGTAACAGCACGATAGGAATTTCTCTCGACAAATATTTGGGCGAGAACTATCCGCTCTACAAAAAATATTATCCTCAGCAGCAGCGTAAGAGCATGAATCGCTCCAACATAGTGCCTGATGCCATGTGCTTTTATCTTATGAGCCTTTATCCTATGCATAATTTCGACAAACGCCCTCAGCTGGAGCGTGATTTGCATGTGGGCAAGATAATGTGGCTATGTAACAGAATATTGGAGAAACGTTGCTTCTCAACGAAGTACGTGTCAGTAGTGGAAAAATACTTTTGTTCCAATTCAAAGATCAATATCGGCGACTTTATGCGCACCGATAACTATGAGAATCTGAAAGCAGCTATGTGAGCAGTTCTCCTTGCCAGATATTGTTTTCCTTCAGATAATTGTTCAGCTTATTCGTGAATTCATAATTCTTCAGTCCCCAGTCGGGAGCAATCAGCATTCCCTTTGGCGACTGCGACACGAATCTTTCTATCACAATATCCTTGCGCAGATGCCTTATATATTCGGAAACGACTCTTATGTATTCGTCGGCTGAGAATACATGGAAAGGCTTTTGTGTATATTCCTCGGCAAGCCTTGTGCCACGCACTATCTGCAGCTGGTGTATCTTCAATATGTCGAGCTTCGTTGCCGAAATTTTTTCAGCCTGTCTTATTATCACTTCCCCCAGTTCGCCTGGCAGTCCGATGATGATGTGTCCACCCGTTACGATACCTCGTTCAGCTGTATCGTTTATTGCCTTTTTCGAACATTCAAACGTGTGTCCGCGGTTTATGCGCCTCAGTGTGTCGTTGTTGGTGCTCTCTATGCCATATTCCACAGTGAGGAAGGTTTGTCTGTTAAGCTCTTCCAGATAGTCCAGAACCTTGTTGTTGATACAGTCGGGGCGTGTACCCACGACAATGCCCACCACGTCATCACATCCGAGAGCCTCTTCATATTTCCTTTTCAGTTCGTCCACTTCTGCATACGTGTTGCTGTATGCTTGGAAATATGCGATATATTTCATTTCCGGGTATTTTCTGGCAAAGAAATCTTTGCCAGCCTTAATTTGCTCTTTCACCGAAGTGCTGCTGTTGCAGTAAGAAGGGTTGAAAGTCCTGTTGTCGCAGAACGAGCATCCACCCCAACTTATTTTTCCATCCCTGTTTGGGCATGAGAATCCAGCGTCGATAGATATTTTCTGTACCCTGAACGGAAACCGTTTCCTAATCCATGAACTAAAAGAGTTGTAGTATTCCATTATTTTTCTATTCTTATAATTCCAATGCCGTCTTTGGCAAGATTAAAAATGTTACCGTATTTGTCTGTTTGAAAATCCGATTCTGTCGTTATAGTTCTTTCCACATATTTGCCTGTAGTGTCAGTAAGCAAGTATCTATTTTTATTTTCCGCACTGCCCATACTGCAGTATAGTCTGTTAGATAATTTGTAGAACACTTTGTTGCTTTCCAGTTTCTTTGTGTTTCCATTGGAGTCAACAAAGTATACAGTTTCATCTTGTTTCATAAGTACAATATGTTTCCTGTCAGTGCATATAGAGTCAAGGTTGCCATCCTTCATGGTATACAGCTTATCTAAGATAAGCAAGTTTGGCAAGCCATTAAATTTTCTTCCGATAGTTATTCTTTCGTCTCCCCATTTCAGCTCATGCAGTTGCTTATCTCCAAAGTCATTATAGTATATGTGTTTTGTGTCTTGCCAGTAAAAGCGTCCGTTGGTTATTTTGCCGTTTATCAAATTCAGCTTATTGTCATGCACATTAAGATAAATCTGTTTTCCGGTTTTTGCATTATAGGCAGCCGTGAACAGAGTTCCGCTTTTTGTTATTCCTCCGCCGTATATCATCGGACAGAAAGCCAATCCGTAATTTTGCATCACGATGGTATCGCTGTCTTTGTATATAGAAGAATAAGATGCCATGTCGCCAGGGATTTCAGTTTTCCATACTGTCTTCAAATCTTTTGTAAAGCAGTATATTCCCTTTGCGTCAGCGATATAAATTTTATCACCATCCGTTATCAGGTTACTGTGTGTACCTGTTGTTGTGTTTTTTTTTATTTGCGGATATACAGCCATAACCTTTTCTTGGCTCCAATTATTGTCTGCCAATATTCGCTGGCTTAGAAAAATCTGTTTCGTTCTGTCATTCACTCCTCCATAGAAAACCGTTGTAGCAGTTTCACCAGTTCTTATGTTTAGCTTTGTCAAAGAGTCGGCAATAATATATATGCAGTCTTTGTCGGCAGCATCTGTATATTCCGTCCATGGGAAGTGCAGCTTATGCGGGATATTCTTTCTCCACAACTCTTCCCCCGTCAACATATCATATGCAATCACCTTTCCGTCGGTCATTTTCGCAACATCTTTCTCTTGGTTGCATATTGCAACCCAGCTTTTTGCAAAAGCAGCTTCAAGCAAGGTATTGCAAGCCCATGTTGGTTCGTTGCTGAATTTGTATGCCATTTCTGGCTTTTCATATTTGAAAAGCTTATTTACGCCACCTGTAGCATATCCTTTGTCCGTTATCATTATCACGCCTGTGTTCAGCTTAGTTCTTGTCATCTCCTTCAGCGTTTGCGTGTTGTAGATATAGGTTATGCCCTTTTTGTCGGTAAAACAGAGATAAGGTCTTTTTCTCGAAATTGTTGCCTTTTTTATATTATTGTTGCATAGTATCACATCCCCATACAGTGCGTTCCCATCGTTGTCGGTTTCCAACTGCACATTTCTCTTTATTTCAATTCCGTTCTGTGCATTTGCTTTTGTAAAAAACATAGCCATGGCTGCTGCCATGACTATGCCTGTAAGTTCGCCCTTCTTCATATATAATATATGTTTAGAATTCCACCTTTATTATATAGTCAACATTGTTCTCCTTTTTGTTTTTTATAAAGAACGTTGTTGAATTGTTTCTTCCGTTTCTTCTGAAGCCTATCTTTTCTCCGCTCTCAAGACATGTTGCCCTGCGTGGCTTTTTGGCGATGTGCATTGAAATTGTTTCAGGCAGAGTGTCGGTAAGCACATGAATATAGAGTGGAGCATTCTTCTCTTTGCCTTTGGTGGTTACGATGCTGTCGCCGTTGCTCTCCCCTCCGGCAGTGGTGGCATATATACTTTCTCCCGCCTTTCCGTTAAGCCATTTCCCAATGTCGCTCAGTCGTTCAAGTGCAGTGGCAGGCAGTTCACCGTTAGGTTGCGGACCGATATTCAGCAACAGGTTAGCCCCCTTTGCTGCAGTCCTTGCGAGTAGCCTTATTAGTTCCTTTGACGATTTATAGTTTTGGTCCTTTATTTTGTATCCCCACATTCCATTCATCGTCTGGCAAGTTTCGAGTGGCAGCCGGCTCACCTCTTGTCCCGACAGTCCGCTTTTGTTTTCTCCCGGAATGTCGCGTTCAAACATTTGCATGTCCTCCCCCTCAAACGGTTTCTGGTGGTGGTTGTTTCCAATTATGCATGCCGGTTGCAGCTTGTGTATCATGGCATACTGTTCCGGCAGTTGCCAGTTGAATGGAATCGAGTCCTCATCGTGGTCCCACCATCCGTCAAACCATATTCCGTCCACCTTTCCGTATTTTGTAAGCAACTCCGTGAGCTGAGCATTCATAAACTTGTAGTAGTGGTTCCAGTCAGCCTTTTGTGGGTCTTTTCCTGTTGTTCTTCCCGTTCTCCCCGCAGGGTAGTCATCACGTGTCCAGTCTATATGCGAGTAATACAGATGCAGAGCCACACCCTGTTTATGGCATTCGTCAGCGAGCTGTCCCACGATGTCCTTACCGTAAGGCGTGTTCATGATGTTATAGTCCGACTGCTTGGTGTCCCACATCGAGAACCCGTCATGATGCCTTGTTGTGAAGCAAATATACTTTGCCCCCGCAGCCTTTATTGCTTCAATCCATTTTGCAGCGTCAAATCTGTGTGGGTAGAAGGCATCAGCCGCCTTGGCATATTCGTTGCGGTTTGGTCCGTAGTTCAAAAACCACTCTCCCTGTGCAAAAGTGCTATAAATACCCCAGTGCAGGAAAATACCGAACCTACTGTCGGAAAATGCATTACGTGCCTGCAGATTATCCTCCGTAGGCACGTAATGATTATTGTTGCCATCCGCCTTCTGCTGAGGCATGGCATGCCCCAGACAGACTGCAGATGCAAGTAAAATTGTCGATAAAATGTGTTTCATAGACAAAGAATCCTTTTTCGTTCTTCTCCGTTATGGTCTCATAGTGTTAGGCAAGGTGAAGTTTTTGGTGAACACATCAGCCACCTTGTCTATTTCGAGGAATGTGGTACCGCCGCCACGTCCGAAGCTTCCGCTCAGATAAGCAATCTTGTCTTCCATGCTCAGATAGCCCTTCTGTCTCAACATTCTCAGTGCAGCGATAAACTGGTCTTGTGGTTGTAGTTTTTCGTGCTGATAAACCGGAATCACTCCGTAGCTCAGTGCCAACAGTCTTTGCACTCTCTCCTTCACACAGATGGCAAGCACAGGGTTCGGTCCGCGGAAAGCCGCCAAGTTGCGTGCGGTGCGTCCGTTCACGCTGTCGGTCACGATACCCCTCACACCCAATCTCTCTGTAGCTTCTATAGCCTGTTTGGCAAGGAATTCGCTCACGTCGCAGTTTTCGCTCAGTGGAACCGGAATGTCATTTTCGCGCATCTTGTCCTTTTCAGCCTGTTCTGCGATGGCAGCCATAGTTTTCACCGCCTCCACCGGATATTTTCCAGATGCCGTTTCTCCGCTCAGCATCAGTGCATCAGTACGGTAATAAATAGCATTCGCGATGTCAGTCACTTCTGCGCGTGTAGGTCTTGGGTTGTTTATCATCGTGTGCAGCATCTGTGTAGCCACGATAACCGGTTTTTTAGCCTGAATACATTTTTTTATAATCATGCGCTGTATTCCCGGAATTCTCTCTATTGGAACTTCAATACCAAGGTCTCCACGCGCAATCATTATTCCATACGAAGCCTCGATAATCTCGTCGATATTGTCAACACCCTCTTGGTTTTCAATCTTCGAGATAATCTTTATGTCGCTGTTGTGCTCGTCAAGAATCTTCTGTACCGCCATCACGTCCTCTTTGCTTCTCACGAACGAGTGTGCGATAAAGTCGATATCTTCGTCAATGGCGAGCAGGATATTGTTTTTGTCTTTCTCTGTCAGTGCAGGCAAGTCAATGTGTTCTCCAGGCACGTTCACGCTCTTTTTCGAACCGAGCATACCATCGTTCTGCACCTCTACGCATAGCGAGTCGCCGTCTTTCTCCACAACCTTCATGTCGAGCTCTCCGTCGTCGAAGAGCACATCGTCGCCCACTTTCACGTCGTTCACGAATCCCGGATATGAAACGTTGATGCAGTCGTGAGATGTTTCCTCAGCGTTGTGTCCGTAGATTTTCACCCTTTCTCCGGTTTTGTATTGTATAGGAATATCAGTTCCTGTTGTTCTCACCTCCGGTCCCTTTGTGTCGATAAGGATACCGATATGTTTCGACACTTTTCTTGTGTTTTTAATAATTTCCCTGATACCCTCAGGAGTAGCATGTGCGGTGTTCATTCTCACTACGTTTACTCCTGCGAGGAAAAGCTGGCGGATGAAGTCTACGCCACATCTGCGGTCACTGATTGAAGCAACAATTTTTGTTTGTTTCATACGATTATATAAGTTCTTGTTTTATTTTCTGCAAATATACGAAACATTTTTTATTCGATGAAATGGTTTGTGTGTTTTTCTTCGTAAAAGTTCTTTAGTTTCTTTATGTTCCCCTTGCTGCTTACTTTTTATAGGCTCTGTAGTCCTTTCTGTAAATTCATTATGTGGTATTATTGTTTAGGTTTCGGATTAGTTTTTTCTCCTCCTCCTTTGGGAAAGCAATTACTTGGCAAGTCGCCTTGAAGCGGTGGTTTTACATACCTAAGCCGTACTGTCAAGCCACCGGAAACGTTAGCTATGTGTAGAAGAGCTACCATTCCTTTTCAGAGTGCTGTCCGCAAGGTTGCCGTCGCCACAAACAAACACAGCCTTTCATGTCTTTTTTTTTAATCGTTTGTTTTTAACTTATTTATACAACCGTTTGCGCCACTTGCGCCACTTGCGCCATTGCGCCAAAATAGCCAAATAGCTAAAAAATGGTGTTTTTATACTGTTTTGTTAAATTGGCGCAATGGCGCAAGTGGCGCAAGTGGCGCAAAGCAAAATCCAGATATGTAAAGACGTGTTAAAATAAAACCTTATTCTATTGTGTTGTACAGTTCATTTTGTGGTAGGTTTATGTGGCGTCTTTTTAGTGGAGAATGTATTAAAAAATAGGGTAAAAATTATTTATACCAAGTCTGATTTGTTTATATGAGAAAAAAATCGTAACTTAGCAGCAAATTTGTAAATTCGCTTTTTTGATGAATATGAAACGCTCGAAAATATTAGTAGCTGCAATGCTCTTTGCCGTTTCCACGGCAGCAAACGCAGAAACCAAAACGATAACAGTGAAACTGAGAAATCCGCTCAGCGTGAATCGTACAGACGTGCCGGTGGTAGTGTCTCTGAAAGATGTTCCGTTTAATGTGGCAGATGCCGTGGTGAAAGCCGACGGTAAGGAAATCCCCTCGCAAATTGATGATCTGAACCGTGATTTGCGTAACGACGAACTGGCTTTTGTTACTGACATCAGCGCAAAGGGAAAGAAAACCATTACGGTGGAACTGTTTTCGGAGAAGAAACAAGAACGCAATTATCCGCGCCGCACTTACGGTGACATGATAATGCGCGACGTGAAGACAAAGGTGAAAAATAAATTCCCAGGATATATCCATTCGCTCTCTGCACCAGAAGGAGTTGACGTGTTTCACATGGTACACCATCATGGGGCTGACTTCGAATCCGAGCTCGTGGCGTATAGAGTGTATTTTGACGAAAGGCAAACTTTCGACCTGTATGGTAAATACAAAAAACAGCTGGAGCTGGAAAAAAGCCAGTTCTATCCCGATGATGAGCAGCTTGCTGCCGGATATGGCGACGATGTTCTGTGGGTTGGACAGACTGTAGGCTTGGGAGCATTGAGAGGATGGAACGGAACGGAACCGACAATGGTATCGCCCGTGAAATCACGCGGACAGCGCATGGTGGCAAGCGGACCTGTGCGCACCATCGTGGAACTTTCTGACGAGGGATGGCAGCTCGGTTCGCAGAAGTTCAATCTGAGACAGAATGTAGTGATATATGCAGGACATCGCGATTGTCAGGTGCAGGTTAATTTCGACACTCCGGCAAAGGGAGTGGAGTTTGCAACAGGAGTGATAAACCTCAACGACAAAATGTTTACCGACCACAAAGGACTGATTGGTGACTGGGGCGGAAACTGGCCTAACGGAGTGAAGGACTCTATAGCCGGGAAACCGAAAATCGTGGTGGGACTTGCTGTGAACGTGCCGGAGAAATACGTGATAAGCGAACCGAAGGCGAAGAAAAACGACCAGTTCCTTTATGTGCTCGGAACAAAAGACGGAGCACCGTTCTCTTATGACATTGCCTTTACTTGCGACAAGGAAAATTTTGGATTTAAAGATGCAAAGGAATGGTTCCAGTGGATGAAGCAATGGAAAAAGGAACTTGACAATCCGGTGGAAATATCGGTAGAAGAGTAGGGAAGAGAGAGTTGATAAAAATGCAGAGTTTATCTGCAGCATGCTTTTTTTTATGCTGATAAGCGTAGTTTTTTATGGTGAGACAACGTTTATAGCATAAAAACAACAAACAAAAAGTAGGTATATGAGAAATTTTCTGAAAAATGTAGGCGCGACAGTAGTCGGAATATTCGTTTTTGTTATTATTGTAGGTGTCCTCGGCATGATGAGCATTGTGGGCATGGTGGCTTCTGAAAGCACGACAAAGGATGTTGCAAAAAACACCGTGTTCGTGATAAATCTGAGTGGTCAGCTGGAGGAACGCTCTGCTGACAATCCCATAGCGCAGATTCTTGGAGAGAACACTGCCGGCATGGGGCTCGACGATATGCTCAGCTCCATAAAGAAGGCAAAAGAGAACGAGAACGTGAAGGGTATATATATCGAGGCAGGACTGTTTTCTGCCGATTCATACGCATCTCTGCAAGCCATACGCAAGGCACTGGCAGACTTCAAGAAGAGCGGTAAGTGGATAGTGGCATACGGCGACACATATACACAGGCAACATACTATTTGGCTTCGGTGGCAAATAAGGTGTATCTGAACCCAAGCGGAATGATAGACTGGCACGGACTGGCTTCGCAGCCGATGTATCTGAAAGATGCACTTGCAAAATTCGGAGTAAAGATGCAGGTGGTGAAAGTGGGAGCATATAAAAGTGCAACGGAGACCTTTACGGGCGACCGCATGAGCGATGCAAACCGCGAGCAGATAACTGCTTACCTGAACGGAATATGGCAGACGGTGTGCAGCGATGTGGCTGAAAGCAGAAAAGTGAGCGTGGAGAAGCTAAACCAATATGCCGACAATATGATTACTTTTGCTGACCCGAAAGACTATGTGAGTGCAAAGCTCGTTGACGCTCTGCTATATCACGACCAGATAAAGGACGAAGTGAAGAAACTCATGAAGCTCGGAAAAGACGACACGCTGAACACCATCGGTATTGCCGGAATGATGAATGTGCCTACAGGAGGCAGCGACGGAGAAGAGATTGCCGTGTATTATGCCTATGGCGACATCGTGGACGGCGTGGGCGGAGCCTTGTCGCAGACGGAGGCTGTGATAGACGGAAACACTGTGAGCAAGGACCTGCAGAAACTTGCTGATGATGATGACGTGAAGGCTGTGGTTATACGAATAAATTCAGGCGGAGGCAGCGCATACGCATCAGAACAGATGTGGAGAGCCATACAGCTGCTCAAGGCAAAGAAACCGGTGGTGGTATCTATGGGGGGAATGGCAGCATCGGGAGGCTATTACATGAGTTGCTCGGCAAACTGGATTGTGGCTGAACCAACTACACTTACAGGCAGTATTGGTATCTTCGGAATGTTTCCGGATATGAGTGGACTTATCACCCAAAAACTGGGAGTAAAGTTTGACGAGGTGAAGACAAACAAGAACAGTGCGTTCGGCACATCGGCACGTCCGTTCAACGATGAGGAGATGAGCCATCTTACGGCATACATAGACCGTGGCTACAAACTGTTCCGTAAGCGCGTTGCCGATGGCAGACACATGCCGGTGGAGAATGTGGAGAAAATAGCACAGGGTCATGTGTGGCTCGGAAAAGATGCTTTGAAGATAAAGCTCGTGGACCAGCTTGGAGGGCTTGACGATGCCGTGGCTAAGGCTGCAAGTTTGGCAAAGGTGGGCGAATACTATACGTGCGCATATCCGGCGAAGGCCGACTGGATGGACCAGTTTATGGAAGGAATGTCGTCGGGAAGCTACATCGACAACAAAATGCGACTGGCAATGGGCGACCTGTATCCAACTTTCATGCTCTTGAAGAATATCAACCAGCAGTCGGCAATACAGGCACGCATACCTTATACTATAAATATAAAATAAAGAAGCAAGCATCCTGTTAGCTTATCAGCAATAAATATGGAAGGTGACTTTATAAAGATTAACAACTGGCTTTTGCCGCTGAGCTGGATTTATGGCTTGGGAGTGAGGATTAGAAACAAGATGTTTGACTGGGGCATCCTGAAGATACATGCTTTCGATATTCCTGTTATTTCGGTGGGAAACATCACTGTGGGCGGATCAGGAAAGACACCGCATGTGGAGTATCTCATAAACATACTCAAGGACAAAGTGAAGGTAGCGGTACTGAGCCGTGGATACAAACGCAAAAGCCGGGGATTCCTGCTTGCAGGAAAAGACACGCAGATGAAGGATATAGGCGACGAACCGTATCAGATGAAGATAAAGTTCCCGGATGTATACGTGGCGGTAGACAAAAACAGGTGCCACGGAATAAATCTGATTAGAGCCAACGATGAAACATCGGATACCGACGTGATTTTGCTCGACGACGCATATCAGCACAGATATGTGAAACCGGGAATAAACATTCTGCTCGTGGACTACCACAGGCTGATAATGTATGACAAACTGCTGCCTGCCGGCAGACTCAGAGAGCCAAGAAGCGGGAAGATGAGAGCAGACATCGTTATCGTGACAAAATGCCCAAGGGAGCTGAAACCGATGGAGTTCAGGGTTATAACAAAAACCATGAACCTGTATCCATACCAAAAGTTGTTCTTCTCTACGCTGAAATATAAAGACTTGAAGCCCGTGTACTGCGGAGAGGACAGAAAGCTTTCAACGCTGACACCACAGACACAGGTGCTGCTGCTCACGGGAATAGCTTCGCCAAAACAGATGATTGTTGACCTTGAGCCATTCACGAAGAACATCACACCGCTCACGTTCCCTGATCATCACCAGTTTAAGGCTTCAGACTTTCAACAAGTGAATGAAATGTTTGAAAACATGAAGGGAGAAGACAAAATCGTGGTGACAACGGAGAAAGACAACGCACGGCTCTATGGAATGAAGGGACTGAGCGAGAGGGTGAGACAACATCTGTATGTGTTGCCCGTTGAAGTGGAGTTCATGTTAAATCAAGAGGAAGAATTTAAAGAAAATATTATAGGCTATGTACGAAAAAATTCAAGAAACAGCATCCTGGCTAAAGCAAAGGATGACAACAAGTCCGACAACAGCAATCATCCTGGGAACAGGACTCGGACAATTAGCTTCAGAAATCACTGACAGTTACGAATATTCATACAAGGATATTCCTAATTTCCCAGTGTCTACCGTTGAGGGACATGCCGGAAAACTCATCTTCGGAAAACTCGGTGGAGTAGACATCATGGCAATGGAAGGAAGATTCCATTACTATGAGGGATACTCGATGAAAGAAGTAACGTTCCCTATCAGAGTGATGTATGAACTGGGTATAAAAACGCTATTCGTGTCGAACGCATCGGGAGGTATGAACCCTGATTTCAAAATCGGTGACCTGATGATTATCACAGACCACATCAACTTCTTCCCGGAGCATCCGCTCAGAGGAAAGAACTTCCCTACCGGACCACGATTCCCTGACATGCACGAAACTTACGACCACGAGCTTATCGCCAAAGCCGACGCCATTGCACAGGAGAAGGGCATAAGAGTGGTGCACGGAGTGTATATGGGAGTGCAGGGACCTACGTTTGAAACACCTGCCGAGTATAAGATGTATCACAGAATGGGTGCCGATGCCGTTGGAATGAGTACTGTGCCAGAGGTTATAGTGGCACACCACTGTGGAATAAAAACATTCGGAATTAGCATCATTACCGACCTCGGACTGGAAGACACACCTGTGGAAGTGAGCCACGAGGAGGTACAGGTGGCTGCAAACAACGCACAGCCTCTCATGACCGAAATCATGAGAGAGATGATTAGAAGAGCATAACTTTTTTGGATAATAAGAGAGTGGAAAGGCATGAGGAAACTGTGCCATTCCACTCGTTTTACATTTTATATAAGCTTATAATTTAATGACTGATATCTCAAAGCTTGGTGAGTTCGGACTCATCCATCGTCTTACCGACGACATAAAAATTAAAAACAGTTCAACTATAAAAGGAGTGGGCGATGACTGTGCCGTATTGAACTATCCCGACACAGAGGTGCTCGTAACTACCGATATGCTTATGGAAGGAGTGCATTTCGATCTTACTTACATCGATTTGCAACACTTGGGCTATAAATCGGCAATGGTGAACATAAGCGATATCTTCGCAATGGGCGGAACACCAAAGCAAATTACCGTTAGCCTTGCCATAAGCAAAAGATTCACGGTAGAAGATCTGGAGATGTTTTACAGCGGACTGAGAATGGCTTGCGACAAATGGAACATAGACATCGTGGGAGGAGACACAACTTCGTCTTATACCGGAATGGCTATCAGCATTACATGTATCGGAGAGGCAAAAAAAGAAGACATCATATACAGAAACGGTGCTCAGGAAACCGACCTCATCTGCGTGTCGGGAGATTTGGGAGCTGCATACATGGGACTGCAACTGCTGGAGAGAGAGAAAAGCGTGTATTACCAGCAAGTGGAGGAAGCTAAAAAGAAAAACGACAAAAAGGCACTGCAACAACTTGCAGACTTCCAGCCAGACTTTGCCGGAAGAGAGTATCTGCTGCAAAGACAGCTGAAACCAGAGGCAAGGGGAGACATCACACAGAAGCTGAGAGAGATGAACATAAAACCTACAGCTATGATGGACGTTAGCGATGGACTGAGCAGTGAGCTGATGCACATCTGCAAGCAGAGTGGATGCGGATGCAGAGTGTATGAGAAAAATATACCTATCGACTACCAGACTGCTGTTATGGCTGAAGAAATGAACATGAATGTCACTACATGTGCGTTGAACGGAGGAGAAGACTATGAACTGCTCTTCACAGTGCCGATCGGAGACCACGACAAAATACAGCAGCTTGACGACGTGAAGCTGATAGGGCATATCACGAAAAAGGAATATGGCAATATGCTCGTGGCACGCGACGGAAACGAGTTTGAACTGAAAGCACAGGGATGGAACCCACTGGCTTAATTTAGGTAGAACAAAATGGAAGATATTAGCAGAATACAAAAGGAGAAAAAACTGAGAAGAGAGCTTGATTTGTTGCTCCGCACCGGTGAGGTGCTGATTGCCAGCGGAGCTGACACGAGCAGAATAATAAGAAACTTGCACAGAACAGCGGCTTATCTGGGGCTGCCGGAAGAAAACCTGCACATATATGTGAACTACAATATGCTGGAGGTGAACCTGAGCGACGAGGAGCACTCGCTGAGCAAATTCCAACGCTGTGACAAGCACGGAATAAACATGACAGCAATTTCAGCTATAAGCAAACTCTCGTGGAGGGCAATAAAAGAAGACTATTCGCTGGAGAAATATGAGGAGGAGCTTGAGAAAATAAAAAAACAGCCAAGGAACTATACCGTAAATCAGGTTGCCATAGGAGCAGGATTCGCATGCGGAGGATTCTGCATACAGTTCGGATGCGACTGGACGGCTTTCTTCTACGCTTCAATAGCAGCAATAATAGGATTCAGACTGAGAGCCTGGCTTAACGAAAAGGGGTCTAACGGATATGTAAACATCGGTGTGGCTGCTTTCGTGTCAACAATACTTGCATGGCTGTCGGCTTTCCTTTCTGTTTCTGACTCTGTGGTAAACGCTATGCCTGAATGGCTCGCACTGGTGCTGCATTCTGAAACACCGTGGCATCCGCTCATGGCTTGTGCTCTATTTATCGTGCCGGGAGTGCCACTTATAAACTTCGTGTCGGACATGATCGACAACCATATCGAAATGGGGCTCAACAGGGCTATAAACACTTTGCTTATGGTTACGGCAATGTCGTTCGGAATTTCTATGGCTATAACCGTTTGCGGGGTGGACAACTTTGTGAAGGACTTGAGTATGACTCCACACAACACATACATTAGCTACTCTATTGCGGCTGCTATCTCGGCAATGGGATTCTCCATGATATTCAATATCCCACGCAGACTGCTATGGGTTGTGGCAATAGGCGGAATTATTGCCGTTTGTACGAGAAACTTTGTGAATTTGGGAGAGAGCAACAATAATTTCGGACTCGACCAGGGACCGATAATGGCATCACTCGTAGGCTCTTTGCTGATAAGTGTGCTGTGTGTGAAATTCGTGCACGTGTTCCACACTCCACACCATTGCCTCGCCATTCCAAGCGTTATCCCTATGGTGCCGGGAGTGCTTATGTATAGAGCACTGTTCGCATTGATAGAGATGCAGGGCGTTGTGGGAGAGCTAACCGAGGCCTTCTCAAATGCTGTGAAAGCATCGCTCATAATTTTGTGTATTGCTATCGGTGTTGCCATTCCAAATATTTATGCAAGAAGATGGCTGAGACCGATGAGAAAGAAAAAACTCGACAAGCTTGTGAGTTCCAGAAAAGAAAAGCATGTGTTTGAAGGACTTGACCCGGAATAATAAGTGGGAAACTGACAAACAGGCAGATATAAAGTGTGTCAAAATGTCGCAATGGCGTTTTGGCACACTTTTCGTATAGGAACGGATGAACGCCACTCGTTGAAAGGCGTAAGATAAATAGTATAAACAATTAAAAATATACAATTATGAATATCAAACCATTAGCAGACAGAGTTTTAATTGAACCTGCTCCAGCAGAGGAGAAGGTTGGTGGTATTATCATTCCAGACACTGCAAAAGAGAAACCTTTGCACGGTAAAGTTGTTGCTGCCGGCAACGGAACAAAAGATGAGGAGATGATTCTGAAAGAAGGCGATGAGGTGCTTTACGGAAAATATTCAGGAACAGAACTTGAATTTGAAGGAAACAAGTATCTTATGATGCGCCAAAGCGATGTACTCGCTGTTATTACTAAATAATTAAAAACAAAAAGAATATTACAGCTCTTGCTGTATAAATATAAAAAGGAATACAATCATGGCAAAAGAAATAAAATTTGATGTTGATGCGCGCGAGCAGCTCAAACAAGGTGTTGACCAGTTGGCTAACGCTGTAAAAGTAACACTCGGTCCGAAGGGACGCAACGTTGTTATTGAGAAGAAATTCGGTGCTCCTCAGATTACTAAAGACGGTGTTACCGTGGCTAAGGAAATCGAGCTTGAGGATAAATTCCAGAATACTGGAGCACAACTCGTGAAGAGCGTGGCAAGCAAAACTGGTGATGATGCCGGAGACGGTACCACAACAGCTACTATCTTGACACAGGCTATCGTTACAGAGGGACTGAAAAATGTGACCGCTGGTGCTAATCCTCTTGATTTGAAACGTGGTATAGACAAGGCTGTAAATGCTGTTGTTGACTATATCAAGAATAATGCAGAGATTGTTAACGACAATTATGACAAGATTGAGCAGGTGGCAACTGTTAGTGCCAACAACGATCCTGAGATAGGTAAACTTATTGCTGATGCTATGCGTAAGGTAAGCAAGGATGGAGTGATAACTATCGAGGAGAGCAAGAGCCGCGACACTTATATCAACGTGGTTGAGGGTATGCAGTTCGATCGTGGCTATCTGAGCGGATATTTCGTAACGGATTCTGATAAGATGGAGTGTGTGATGGATAATCCATACATACTTATCTATGACAAGAAAATAAGCAATATCAAAGACTTCTTGCCTATCTTGCAGCCTGCAGCTGAGAGCGGACGCCCATTGCTCGTTATTGCAGAGGATGTTGACTCTGAGGCTCTTACTACATTGGTTGTTAACCGCTTGCGTGGTGGTTTGAAGATTTGTGCTGTAAAGGCTCCTGGATTTGGTGATCGTCGCAAGGCAATGCTTGAGGATATTGCTGTACTTACTGGTGGTGTCGTTATCAGTGAGGAAAAGGGATTGAAACTTGAGCAGGCTACACTTGAGATGTTGGGTACTTGTGACAAGGTTACAGTTTCTAAAGACAATACAACTATCGTAAAGGGTGCTGGACAGAAGGAGCTTATTGCTGACCGTATCGCTCAAATCAAAAACGAAATTGCAAATACTACAAGCTCTTATGATAAAGAGAAATTGCAGGAGCGTTTGGCTAAGATGGCTGGTGGCGTAGCTGTACTTTATGTAGGTGCAAACAGCGAGGTCGAAATGAAGGAGAAGAAAGATCGCGTAGACGATGCCCTCTGTGCTACACGTGCTGCAATCGAGGAAGGTGTAGTAGTTGGTGGAGGTACCACATACATCCGTGCTCTTGAGGCTTTGAAGAATGTTAAGGGTGATAATGCTGATGAGCAGACTGGTGTTAACATCGTGGAGCGTGCTATAGAGGAGCCATTGCGCCAGATCGTGCGCAACGCTGGTGGCGAAGGTGCTGTTGTAGTACAGAAGGTTCGTGAGGGCGAAGGCGACTATGGTTACAATGCCCGCAAGGACGTTTATGAGGATTTGCGTGCTGCTGGAGTTATTGATCCTGCAAAGGTTGAGCGTGTTGCTCTTGAGAATGCAGCTTCAATCGCTGGCATGTTCCTTACAACAGAATGCTTGATTGTTGACAAACCAGAGGAGAAACCTCAAATGCCAATGGGAAACCCAGGTATGGGCGGTATGATGTAATTTGATATGTCAATATAACAAAAAGAGCTAGCGGTTTTCCGTTAGCTCTTTTTTTTCTGCCTTTTTCTAAAAAAATACAGAAAAAAGTATTGTTTTTATTTGGACTTATATGGATTTTATCCTAATTTTGTCGGTGAAAAGAAAAGGAAATATTTGTAGAAAATATAACATTATTTTTTGATTTGTTTTAGTAGATTAGTTTTTAAGTAGTTTGTTTTTGGAAATCGGTTGTCGTGAGACATCCGATTTTTTTATTCCGTATTTAGGAGTACTGAAAATCAAAGTGTGGGAGTTTTCTCATTTTTTGGGGAAACTCCCTTTTGGCTTTATATTTGATGCTTGTGTTCTTGTTTGCTGTTTCATGGCAGCCAAGAAAATATGGTAGGCTATTTTATATAAAAATTGAAAGAAACTTTGTGCTGTCAAAGATTTTATTTACTTTTGTATCTGTATGGAAAAGCTCATTGAACTTTATTCGGAATATACAGGGGCAAAACCTGTAGAAACTCATAAAATAGCAGGGGCGGGAAGCAACCGCCAGTATTATAGATTTGTCGACGCTAAGGGGAATACCTTGATTGGGGTAGTGGGGACAAGTAGTGAGGAAAATCATGCCTTTATTTATTTGGCAAAACATTTCTCAAGTCTGAAACTGCCTGTTCCTCAAGTGTTGGCTGTTAGCAACGATGAACAAAGATACTTGCAGACGGATTTGGGCAGCATGTCGCTTTATGATGCTCTGAAAGGAGGAAGAGAGGCAGAGGGAAGATACAACCAAAGAGAGAAACAACTGCTGATAAACACCATCAGAGAACTGCCGGCAATGCAGATGCTGGGGGCTAACGGACTGGATTGGAGTAATTGTTATCCACAACCAGAGTTTGATGAGAACAGTGTACTGTTTGATCTTAACTATTTTAAGTATTGCTTTCTGAAACCAACTGAGCTTGACTTTCATGAATTGAAATTGGAGGCTAATTTCCGCTTGTTTGCAAAAGACCTTACGTCGGAGCCTATGAACAGCTTCTTGTATAGAGATTTCCAGGCAAGAAATGTAATGCTCGACAATGAAGGAAATCCTTATTTTATAGATTTCCAGGGTGGAAGAAAAGGACCTTTCTATTATGACCTTGCTTCGTTCTTGTGGCAAGCTTCGGCTAAATACTCGCATAAGCTCAGAAGAGAGCTTGTGTATGAATACTATTATTCTCTGAAAAATTATATTGAGGTGCCTTCGGTTAGGCATTTTGTGGAAAGACTCAGTCTTTTTGTGCTGTTTAGAACACTTCAAGTACTTGGAGCGTATGGTTTTAGAGGCTATTTTGAAAGGAAAAAATATTTTATAGACAGTATACCGTCTGCCATACAGAATCTCAGAGAGCTGCTTGAACTGAATGTGTTCAGATATCCTTATATGATTGATATGCTGAAGAGACTGACAGAATTGCCTCAGTTTGCAAAGCCGGAACAAATAAAAAAGGAAAGAACCGACGGACTGATGGTTGACAAAAACAATATTTACGGAGGGCATCCGCAAGATGGTCCGGCAACATTATCAAAATACGATGGTAAAGGACCACTCGTTGTCAGAGTGTTCAGCTTCTCTTATAAAAAAGGAATTCCAGAAGATGTGTCGGGTAATGGAGGAGGATATGTGTTTGACTGTAGAAGTACGCATAACCCTGGCAGGTACGAACCTTATAAAAAACTGACTGGATTGGATGAGCCTGTAATACGTTTCCTTGAGGACGATGGAGAAATATTATCTTTCCTCGACAGTGTTTATAAGTTGGCTGATGCACATGTGGCTCGCTATATACAAAGAGGTTTCACCGACCTTATGTTCTGTTTCGGATGTACAGGAGGACAGCACAGAAGTGTGTATTCAGCACAGCATTTGGCGGAACATCTGAACAGAAAATTTGGAATAGAAGTGAAAATAATTCATAGGGAACAGAATATATCACAAATATTAAAAGGAAAATAAGTGCCGATAGCAGACCTTTTCCATCTAAGGAAAATTGTTTTGCTGACTGGGTAATTGCTATAAAGAAGTATTGATGCAGAGATATTTTATATATTTAAGTTACGACGGTACAAACTATCATGGGTGGCAAGTGCAGCCAAACGGAAACTCTGTGCAGCAGGAGATGCAAAAGGCTTTGTCTACACTGTTGCGGCAGAACATGGAGATTGTTGGAGCTGGACGCACTGATGCAGGGGTGCATGCACGTGTGATGGTTGCACATTTTGATTTCGACAAAGAACTGGATTGTAGGCAACTTGCATATAAACTGAACAGACTATTGCCGAGAGACATTTCTGTGTGTAAAATTATGCCGGTTGAGGATGGTATGCATGCAAGGTTCAGTGCAGTGAAGCGCACTTACCATTATTATGTTCATACACACAAAAATCCGTTCAGTAGATTCTTCTCATGTGAGTTGCATTATGATCTTGACTTTGATATGATGAACAAAGCTGCTGCACATCTGTTGGAGTGTAGTGATTTTGCTGCATTCTGTAAAGTGCATACAGATGTGAAAACAACGATATGCAAAGTTACAGAGGCTCAATGGATAGACGATGGGAATGGATGTTGGCATTTCGTTATCTCTGCCGACAGGTTTCTAAGAAATATGGTGCGTGCGGTGGTAGGAACGCTTGTTGATGTGGGAAGACACAAACTTACATTAGAAGAGTTTAAAGCTGTTGTAGCTGGAAAAAACAGAAGCAACGCGGGAGAAAGCATGCCGGGTAATGCACTCTTCCTTGAAGAAGTGGTGTATCCTTTCGACAATGTGGAGTAATGGATATTAATAGATTATATTATAAAGAGGATAACATAAACAGTAAGGATTAAATAAAAGATTATGTGGCTTATTTTAGCTTTTTTATCAGCAACACTTCTTGGATTTTATGATTCGTTCAAAAAAGAGTCGTTGCGCGACAATGCCGTTATTCCGGTGTTGTTCCTAAATACGCTTTTTGCGTCGTTGATTTTTCTTCCGTTCATAATATTGTCGTATAACACATCACTGCTCGACAACAGCATTTTCCATGTGGCACAAGGTGGATGGGAGGAGCATAAATACATTATCGGAAAAAGTATTATTGTATTGTCATCGTGGATTTTCGGATATTTCGGAATGAAACATCTTCCACTTACAATAGTTGGACCTATTAATGCCACACGACCTGTTATGGTGCTTGTTGGAGCATTGCTTGTATTCGGTGAGCGACTGAATGTGTATCAATGGATTGGTGTGGCATTGGCTGTGGCATCGTTTTTTATGCTTAGCCGTAGCGGAAAGAAAGAAGGTATAGACTTTAAACACGACAAGTGGATTTATTTTATTGTGCTTGCTGCTGTGCTTGGTGCAGTAAGCGGATTGTATGACAAATATCTTATGGCACCACGTGAGAGCGGGGGAGTGGGACTTAATAGCATGATGGTTCAGAGCTGGTATAATATTTATCAGTGTTTCATGATGCTTGTCATGTTGCTTATAATTTGGTTCCCGAAGCGTAAGGCGTCAACACCTTTTCACTGGCATTGGGGAATTATTTTTATAAGTGTATTCCTAAGTGCTGCAGATTTTGTGTATTTCTATGCTCTCAGCTTCCCTGATGCAATGATAAGCATAGTTTCTATGGTGCGTAGAGGCAGTGTGATAGTGTCGTTCCTGTTTGGAGCTGTGCTCTTGCATGAAAAAAATCTAAAGAGCAAAATGGTTGACTTGTTCCTTGTTCTACTTGGAATGGTCTTTTTGTATATTGGAAGCAAATAATTAAAGCAAATAGCAAAATATTTTGTAATTTGCTTTTAATGTAGTAAATTTGCAATTAAATTATAAACAGAAACACATATTTGTTATGTCGCAAAACATATTCAAGGGTCTTGGTATAGCCCTTATAACTCCATTTACAGCGGCAGGTGCCGTTGATTATACAGCTTTGAAGAGGCTTGTGGAATACCAGTTGCAGAATGGAGCAGATTTTTTCTGCATTCTTGCTACAACCGGTGAAACACCAACGCTTAGTGAAGAAGAGAAGCAAAGAATAAAAGATTTGGTGGTTGAAATAGTTGCTGGAAGAGTGCCTATTTTGATGGGATGCGGAGGCAACAGTACGGCTGCCGTTATTGAGGAATTGCGTACACGCGATTTTTCTGGAATCGATGGAGTGCTTAGTGTTTGTCCTTATTACAATAAACCGTCACAAGAGGGATTGTACCAACATTTCAAGGCTATTGCGGCAGCTACCGATATGCCTGTGGTGCTGTATAATGTTCCAGGAAGAACGGGAGTTAATTTAAAGGCGGAAACCACAGTACGCCTTGCTCGTGATTGCAAGAATATTGTTGCTGTGAAGGAGGCAAGTGGCAGTTTGGAACAGATAGACGAGATTATAAAGAACAAGCCTGACTCGTTTGATGTTATCAGCGGTGATGATGCCCTTACTTTCCCGATGATTGCCTGTGGGGCTGTTGGTGTGATTTCTGTTATCGGAAACGCTCTGCCTAAGGAATTCTCACGCATGTTGCGATTGGAGCAGAACGGTGAGTTTGAACCGGCACGCAAGATACATCACAAGTTTACCGATTTGTTCAACCTTTTATTTGTTGACGGTAATCCTGCAGGAGTGAAGGCAATGCTTCATGAGATGGGAATGATAGAGAACGTGCTCCGTTTACCACTTGTGCCAACTCGTTTGACAACAATGCAGAAAATCAGCGAGTGCTTGAAGTTCAGAATATAATAAATTATAATAAGCAAAAGAGGCTGAGTCAGATTCTACATGACTCAGCCTCTTTTGCTTATTCTTTCACCATTTTCTTTCCACCTATTATATATATACCTTTGGGTAGAGAGTTTATGTTACTGTTCATTTGGATGCCACTAATACTGTAAACAGGTTTGATTGTTTCCTCAATTGATATATTATTGATTCCGTCAGTCTTTCCTCCCATAAACTTAAACGACACGATGCCTGTCTCAGAGTTCATGGCTATGTCAGTAATTGGCTTGCTCATCGTTTCTCCTGTATAAGTCCACGCTTTGATAGGGGTAGAAGTATCAGTCAGCGATATTGTTTTGGCTGTTCCAGGATATAGATCACCAGCAGCTTCAGCCTTATACATGGCATTAGAAAATTCCTGTCCCCCATATTTCTCTACAAGTGGTGCATTGATTTCCTTTATCGTTGGGTCACTGCTTTCAGATATAGTCTCACCTATATAATATTCTGATACAAAAATTCCGTCAGCAGGCATTAGAGTCATTCGTGGATGCCCTACCGTACTGTTCACCTTGCAGCCTCCAAGACTGAAATAATAGTCGTCGTAATCCACGTGCGTCACCATCATTCCGCTGCCGAATGCAGACTTGTTCCACCCTTTCTTCTGTATGTTTTCCAAAATGTAATACTCGTGTCCCGACTTGTCCTTGTCGTTTACGATGCGATAAGCCTTGCCACCTTCAGAAAGCGGTGCAAGCTCAATATTAGACGCCTCATAGAGAGTTTCGATGTCTATCCATCCAAAGCTTTCTCGTTCCCATGCTGTATATTCTGTAGGGCGGTATCCGTTATAAGTATATTCACCGGCATCCATAAGGCTCCAGTAGTCCATATTCTGGTTGATTAGCTTCTCGGCAGTGCTACCAGCCGATGGGTATAGGTCTGGTAATCCCATACAATGTGAAAATTCATGACAGAATAGTCCTATGCCATTTATCATCGTGCCGTATGCTGCATTAGTTTCCGGTGTTCCGTTAAGCTCGTTGTTCACTCCATAGCGTATCAGCTTCTTTCCGTCGAAAGTTTGGTTCACGTTTACAATACCCGATTTCGGGTGAATGCAGTCTGTGGAGTTTCCGCTTATACTTTGCGAGTATCCTGCATATATGACGTATACAAGGTCAACATTACCGTCACCGTTAGCATCATACTGTGAAAAATCTATGTCTTCGTCGGCAGCCGAACAAGCATCAGCAAGAAGCCCGTTCATATCCTCCTGCGTAGAATAGCCTGCACCATAGTCTTTAAGCGTTTTGGTGAGTCTTACCGGACCATACACATCAAATTCTGGTTGGAACTTGCCGAAGCTCATGTCTGAGAAATAGCGTCCAACGCTACCGTAGTTTCCCACGAAGCCACCTTTGCTGTTGAAATATCCCATTTCTGGGTCATCAGTCTTGTTGAAGAGTTCCTTGCCGTTGAGATATTTGTCAAAAGTCTGTTTAGGATTCACAACAGAGAAGTGCACGTCACTGAATTCCACCAATATAACAGGGATTTTCTGTTTTCCGATGTGTGGAAACAGAGTATTGTCTTCCGTCATAGGTTCCCTCTTGACTTTGTTGGCTTTAGCAATCTGTGCAATGGAACTGAAAAACAGCTTGCGGTCTTGTTTTTTTGCCGCAGCCATTTCCATAGAACTTCTTGATGCAGGATTGTGTGCAAGAATTGAAGAAGGCACAAGCTGTCCGTTACCGTTCACTTTAGCTATGAAGAAGTCAGTACCTTTTTGGTAAAGTAGTGTACCGTCAGTTGCCGTGAAATAGCAGAAGTCTTCGTCACCAAATGCTTTTACTGTAATAGTTGTTCCATCACTCTGTTTTACTGCAGTTGCTCCTTGTTTCATTTTTACAGCTCCAGCTGTAAGAGTAGAAAATAGTAATGCGGTTAATAGTAGCTTTTTCATTCTTTTATGTTGTTTTATTTATCCTGTGCCTTTATATTCTCGATTTCATTAAAGATCCTGTCAAATATAGAGCGCAGCTTTTGTGGTTGATTAATGTATTCTCTTATTACTTTTAATTTCTTTTCATTCTCGCCTCCAGGAATCCATAGTTTTATGTAGCCTGTATTTGAATATTTGTTTTTCAAGTGCTCGTTGAACCTTTTCCATTGATTTTCCTTCGACATTTCAGGATAGTGGTCATACCCATAGAGAATAGTGCGTCTGAACACAGTTTCTGGGTCTAACACCCTGTCGGCTTCAGCCACTATTTTCCCATAGATGCTTCTTGGTGCATGCGAAGCCGATGCTCTGTGGTCTTCCACGGCCTCTTTCATGATTTTTATTTGTTCAGCATTAAACCATTTTCTTAATCGTGTGTCGGCGAGCAATATTTTTCCGCTTGTTATATGGTGTATGGCGCGTGGTCCTTCCAACCCTAAGTCGTGATAAGCAGCTGTTACGTATGCCATATTGATGTTGGCACCAATTTTACGTGCCAAGTCAAGAGAGTTTTTGATTACTTCGTTCACATGCCCCAGGCGGTGAGCTTGGTCAAAGGCAGAATATCGTGGAAGAATTTCTGTCTCAATAAACTCCATTAGATCTAAACTTACATTATTGTCAATCATGTAAATAAGCTCTTGTTTTATATAAGTATTTGCAAGTTATACAGAAAAATTTCTTTTCTTCTTCCTGCTTGATTCAATTTTATTTGCAAATATACAATTTAATGTTTATTTTTGCAAGATGTTCAGCGCTTTTGCGTTGTTTTTTATATGTGTATTTGATTATTGTATTGAGATACAAGTTGTTGGCATTGTTTGCCAATTTGGGATAGACTAAAAGCAATGGAGAAAAATATAGTTAATAAGAATTCCTTTATGGCATGGGTTCTTGCAGCTCGTCCGAAAACACTGACAGGGGCATCTGTTCCTGTAATGATAGGATTGTCTATGGCATGGGCAGATTTTGGTTCGTTATGCTTTAAAGCGTTACCTGCCGTATTGTGCTTTATGTTTGCTTTCGTTATGCAGATAGATGCTAATTTTATAAATGACTATTTTGATTATATCAGTGGTAAGGACGATGACAAGCGTCTTGGTCCGCCACGTGCTTGTGCGATGGGGTGGATAGATGTAAAGAGAATGAAAATTGGAATACTTGCAACTACTATTCTTGCATGTGTCATTGGATTACCGCTGGTTCTGTATGGCGGATTGGAGATGATAGCAATTGGGGCGTTGTGTGTAGTTTTCTGTTTCCTTTACACAACATTGTTGGCTTCTCATGGGCTTGGAGACTTGCTCGTATTGGTGTTTTTCGGTGTTGTGCCAGTATGTGCCACATATTATTTGCAGACAGGCACTTGCTCTTGGACTGTGCTGATGGCTTCGATAGCATGTGGCTTGGTTATTGATACATTGTTGGTTGTAAATAATTACAGGGATATAGATAATGATCGCAGCTCAGGGAAAAACACTTTGATTGTGAAAATTGGCAGCAAAGGCGGCAGACTACTTTATTTGTTCCTTGGTGTTGTGGCATTTTTTATCGGATTTGTATTTATAGATAAGGCACCATCAGCTTTTGTATTGCAAAGTATTTATATGATAATGCATATAAGAGCATACAAGAAGATGGTGAGAATAAACAAGGGTAGAAATTTGAATTTAGTTCTTGCCGATACAGCACGAAATATGTTTATCTACGGACTGACAGTATCAATAGGCTTGTTATGGTGGTCATAGATTTTAATTATAAAAATATATATAAATTAGAAAAGAAAAAATGAGAACAAGAACATCTACATGGTTTGAGTGTAAAATCCGTTATGAGAAAATGATGGAAGACGGAACACAGAAGAAAGTTACAGAACTGTATGTTGTAGACGCACTTAGCTTTACAGAGGCTGAGGCTGCTATAATAGACGAGATGTCTGCCTATATAAGTGGAGAGTTTGAGGTAAGAGACATTAAAAAAGCTCCTTATGGAGAGATTTTCTTTAGCGATGAACCTAATGCAGACAGATGGTATAAGGCTAAGCTTCAGTTTATTACCATTGATGAGAAGACGGAGAAAGAGAAACGCAGCACAGTAAACTATCTTGTTCATGCAGGTGGCTTCAATGGCGCAGTGCATAATATAGACGAGGTTATGGGTAAGACTATGATTGATTATGTTATCTCTTCAGTGGCAGAAACACAGATTATGGATGTGTTTGAGCATGGAGCTGATATGAAGACAAAGCAGCCTGAAGCTAATGATGTTCCAGAATATGAACAGCAAGATGCTCAGTCGGATGAGGCTTCAGCTCCACAAGAATAGTTTTTTATGTACTTTATTCCCGTGCTGATTCAAGGTGCGGGAATAAAATAAACAATATATTACTATGGATTACGATGTAGCAAAAAACTTGCACGAAGTGTTAGACAGTCTTCCTAAAGGGGTAAAGCTTGTAGCTGTCAGCAAATTTCATCCTAACGAATATCTTCGGGCTGCCTATGATGAAGGTCAGCGCATATTTGGTGAAAGCCATGAACAGGAATTGTCAAAGAAGCATGACACCATGCCAACAGATATAAAATGGCATTTCATAGGTCACCTTCAAACAAACAAAGTGAAGTATATAGCTCCATATATAGATATGATAGAGGCTGTTGATTCGCTGAAGTTAATGAAAGAGATTGATAAGCAAGCAGCAAAAAACAATCGTGTAATAAATATTCTTCTTGAGCTTCACATAGCCCAAGAGGCTACGAAATATGGTTTGACGTTGGATGCTTGTCGTCAGTTGCTTTCTTCTGGAGAATGGAGAGAGCTGGGTAATGTCAGAATATGTGGACTCATGATGATGGCGTCAAATACCGATGATGAGCAGCAGATAAGGCATGAGTTTACAGTAGCAGCAGATTTTTTTGATGAGATAAAGGCAAAATATTTTGCCGATGATGATTGCTTCTGTGAGCGTTCATGGGGTATGAGCCATGATTATAGGATTGCCGTGGAGTGTTGTAGCACCATGGTTAGAGTCGGAACAACAATATTCGGTCCGAGGGTATATTGATTATCATATAAAAAACAGTGTGACAACGCTTGCTTGTTTCAAATCGTGTCACACTGTTTTTTTTTGTTTTCTATAGTAGGTATAGAGATACAAAAAAGTCGTAGGACTTAGTCCCACGACTTACTTTCTTCTTTTAAGTTCGCTTTCGCTTGATTACTTAACAGAATCAGTAGCTGCAGAATCAACAACAGCAGTAGTGTCAGCTGCAGAATCAACTGCTACAGTGTCAGAATCAGCTGCGTTAGATTTCTCTGTCTTGTTACCACATGATGCGAAAGAGATAGCTGCAATAGCTACGAACATTAAAACTAATTTTTTCATTTTCTTTGCTTTTTAAATCTGTAAAACAATCATTTGTTTATTAAAACGCTGCAAAGGTAAGTAATTTTCTGATACGTTGTTCACTTTTTTAGTGTTTTTTTTGCCCTCTTTTTGTAACTTTTTTATAAGTGGCTGATATATTGATAAATACAAAGCAGAATAGAGTGTTAAATAATATAAATGCTTTTATTTGCTGTTGTAATCGTATGCTTTGTCACTATATTTTCGTACCTTTGCCAATGAAAAGCTGTGATGCCTATGCTTATTATAATAAGGTGTAGATGCAAGGCACATTACTAATTTTATGTTTTAGATAAATAAAAACAAATCGCTATATGATAGATTCGTCCGTTTTTCAGGGCAAAACAGCAGCCTATTTTACGCTTGGTTGCAAGTTGAACTTCTCTGAAACCTCAACATTTGGCAGGCTCCTGCAAGATATGGGAGTGAGAACAGCAGAGGAAGGAGAGAAAGCAGATATCTGTTTGATAAACACATGTTCAGTAACAGAGGTAGCCGATCATAAATGTCGTCAAGCAATCCACCGTATGGTACGTGAGCATCCAGGAGCCTTTGTTGTTGTTACAGGATGCTATGCCCAGCTTGAAGCCGAGAATATAAGTAAGATAGAAGGTGTAGATTTGGTTCTTGGTGCTAATGAGAAATCAAACCTCATACAGTATCTTTCTGATGCTTGGACTTCTGCACAGTCAGATTTAGCAGATGTATCCAGCTGTGGTTCTCTGCACAGGCACTATTCCGTAAAGACAAAAGACATCAAGACCTTTGCTCCAAGTTGCTCCCGTGGAAACCGCACGCGTTTCTTCTTGAAAGTTCAAGACGGTTGTGATTATTTCTGCACATACTGCACGATACCTTTTGCACGTGGCTTCAGCCGTAATCCTTCGATAGACTCTCTTGTAGAGCAGGCACGGCAAGCAGCAGCTGAAGGAGGTAAGGAGATTGTTCTCACCGGAGTAAATATAGGCGACTTTGGAGCTACTACCCACGAAAGCTTTTTAGACCTTGTCAAGGCTCTTGATCAGGTGGAGGCAATAAAGCGCTACCGTATAAGTAGTCTTGAACCCGATCTTCTGTCGGATGAACTGATAGAATATTGTGCAAGTAGCCGTTCATTCATGCCACATTTCCATATACCACTTCAGAGCGGTTCCGATGCAGTGCTTAAATTGATGCACCGTCGCTACGATTCTGCGCTGTTTGCCCATAAGATAAAACTGATAAAGCAATTTATGCCAGATGCTTTTATCGGAGTAGACGTGATGGTAGGAACGCGTGGTGAGACTCCTGAATATTTTGAGGAAACATTCGAGTTCTTGAAGAACCTTGACGTTACCCATCTTCATGTATTTCCATATTCAGAACGCCCTGGCACAGCAGCTCTTAGAATTCCGTATGTCGTGTCAGACAAAGACAAGAAACTTCGTAGTAAGCGTCTTATAGAAATGTCTGACGAGAAGACTCAGTCATTTTATTCCAAATATATAGGAACAGAGGCAGAGGTGCTGTTTGAGAAAGCCCCTCGTGGCAAAGCAATGCATGGTTTCACCCGTAATTATGTAAGGGTAGAGCTTCCTGCTTCTCTGTCGTCAGATGAACTTGACAATCAGCTTGTACGTGTGCGTCTTGAGGATTTCAATTACGACAAGTCAGCGCTCAAATGCAAAATTATATAAACAATTTGTATCATGTATAAGGTAGCAATTGTAATATTGAACTGGAATGGTGAAAAAATGCTTGAACAGTATCTGCCGTCTGTCTTGGAATATTCTGTAGATGATGGTGGAGTTATTTATGTTGCCGACAATGCTTCAACCGATAGTTCTATGCTCATGCTCAAGGAACGTTTTCCACAAGTGCATACCATTCAGTTTGACAAGAATTGGGGCTTTGCCGATGGCTACAACAAGGCTTTGGAACAGATTGATGCTGAATTGTTCGTGCTGCTGAACAGCGATGTGGAGGTAACCCACCATTGGCTCACTCCGCTTGTCGAGTTTATGGACAATCATCCAGACGTGGCATTCTGCCAGCCAAAACTTCTGTCGGAGCATAACAAAAATTCCTTTGAGTATGCCGGTGCTGCTGGTGGATTCATAGACAAGTATGGATATCCATTCTGCCGTGGACGCATATTTGACACCGTGGAGGATGACAACGGACAATATGACTATCCGACAGAAGTGTTGTGGGCAACAGGTGCTTGCTTGATGATTCGCTCCTCCGACTATAGAAATGTTGGCGGACTCGACGGTAGATTCTTTGCACACAATGAGGAAATAGATCTTTGTTGGCGACTCAGGTTGCAAGGCAGAACAGGATTTTGCATACCAGACAGTGTTGTGTATCATGTTGGCGGAGGCACACTTCCCAAGGGCAACCCGATGAAGACCTATTTGAATTTCCGCAATAATTTAACAATGCTCTACAAAAATCTTGCAGATGCAGAACTTTCTGGAGTTATGCGCATGCGCACATTCCTCGATTGGCTTGCTGCCATCCAAATGCTTGTTCTTGGCAGAAGCTGGGGGGATTTCAAGGCTGTCGTTAAAGCGCGTCGAGACTTTAACCGCTGGAAGAATGACTTTATTTCAGATCGCCGTCAGATACAGGCGTCGAGAATCATTCCAGAAGGGAAAGTCAAAGGTATATATAATTTCTCTATCTTGTGGAAATATTATGTAAGAGGGATAAGAAAATTCTCTGAACTGTGATGCATTGGCATTTATTCAGTTTGAATATAACGCAGAAGTATGGCAAATTCCAGTTTGTTGTACTTCTGTTTTTTTTGTGTATAACCTACACGTAAGAAAACGTTTACGTTCTTTTTCCCTTTGTTATAAAGCCAATAGTAAAAATAAAAGCACTATATTTGTAAAATCTATAATATATTATATTCAAATAAACTATAAACCAAAATGAAAAAATTGTTCACTTCAGCTATCGTTGCAACAATGTGCATCTCGGCATTCGCTCAAGATGACAGTAATGTAACGCAGCAATGGAATTTCACTTCAGTACCATCAGCAGATGCATCTCTTATCGCTTCAGACTCAAATTGGAAAACAGACAGTAAAAGCCGCTATTGCTATGTTCTGGCTCTCGACAATGCCAAACTTTCTGCATCAGGAACAGAACTTTCTGTAACAAAAAAACTTTTGTTTACTGTTTCTGCCAATTCTGACGGTAATGTGCGCCTTGGCGGAGAAACATCAACGCTGTGGCTTGGCGATGCCACATCAATAACCATTCCCGACTGCAAGGCAGGAGAGATGGTGAAGATTGAGTATATGACATCAAAGAAATCTGCCACACGTTCGTTATCTCTTTCCAATGTGGATGGCACATTCCCTGCATCAACAGGCAAGGAACATCAGACAGGCACAGGAAAAGTGCTTGTAGACGGCAGCGTTTCGTTTGGAATAACCGGTGGCATGTATATCTATAATCTAATTGTGGGCGATGAAGAAACAATAGGCGGAGGAGGTACAACTTCGCCAGACAATCCAGACAATCCAAACGACCAAACGCCGGGATTGGATTACATGAAAGACGATGCCTCTATTTCTACACCTAATATAGGCAACGGACCAAAGCTTTATGTCTCTCCAACCGGTAGCGATACAAATGATGGACTTTCTGCCGACAGACCGCTTGCAAGCATACAGCTTGCAATAGACAAGGCTGTTGACCCTGGCACAACTATATATCTTGCTCCAGGAGAGTACCGCCCTACGGCTCGAATAAATATAGATGAGCGCAATGGCACGGCAGACAACTACAACTCTCTCGTGTGTCTTGACGGAAGAGCAGTGATAAACTGTAACCACCCATACCACAAGCATAGTGACAACCCTTATCAAGGCATACGACTCACTTCGTCATATTGGCATTTCTACCACGTTGATGTTACTAATGCCAGCGACAACGGATTGCTTATAGAACGAAACAAGCCTGCCAACGGCTCTGCTTCCGACATAAAGAACCGCACTCAAGATGCCCACGACAATATTATCGAAGACTGCAAGTTCTACCGTAATGGCGACACAGGCGTGCAGATAAAGAACCTTGGAGCATTTAACTATATATTGAATTGTGATGCTTTTGAAAATAAAGACGAAGGTGACGGAGATGCTGACGGCTTTGCTCCAAAAATATCAGTGGGCACAGGAAATTATTTCTACGGCTGTCGTGCCTACAATAACTCTGACGATGGTTATGATGTGTTCTTCAAAAAGTCTGGTGGCTTTGACGATAATGTGACGATAGTTTTCGAGAACTGTCTTGCTTACGAGAATGCTATCATAAACGGCAAAGTTACCGATGGCAACGGCAATGGATTTAAATGTGGCTCAGACCAAGGAGCAATGAATGTGGTGCTTAACCGCTGTATTGCCGTAAACAATGTGAATAAAGGTTTTGACCAAAATCATAATTCTGGTGATATAATAATGAACAACTGCACGGGTTATGCCCTAAAGTCGGTAGATGGTGTAACTTTAAAGAAGTCATACTCTTACCGCGCTTACGAACCTATTGCTGAGGGGCATGAACTTGTTGCTACAAACTGTATCGCCATCAACGACAACTTGAAAACTGACAAGCACCATGATGACCCAACAAAGTGGGGAGAGAAAAGTAAAAAGTATGGCAGAACAGAAATCTCAGTAGGTAAGCTCATCACTTCAGACCTGAATGTCGACCCGTCGAATGTGCAGAGCGAAGACAATTTTGCCGAGCTTATAGCCGATCGCGATGCCAATGGCGATTTGTTGTGGGATAATGTCTCATGGTCGCGACCTATAGACGACAACCCTTTGCTTGTTGACAAAGGTACTGTAGTTGGCGAGAGCGACCGCTATGCCTCTCAAGGCGTGAAAGTTCCTGCAATAAGATATACAGGAACAGCTCCAGACCTTGGAGCTTTTGAACTTGGACTGAAGAGTAAGACTGTTGTTTTTGGAAAACAGACCACAGGCATTGGATACATACAAAGCAGCAAGAGCAACGGTAAGAAGGTGCGTCTTGTTCAGGCTTTCAACGGTATGGTTGTTGTCAGCGTTGACGGTGCACAGGCAAAAGACAAGTTTGTATTGTCGGCATACGATGCCAGAGGTGCTCTTGTTGGTACCCATCAGTTCTATGGAACAAACTCAAGCATCTATCTCCCGAAGACTAATGGCATGTTGATATTGAAGGTTACTGGTAAAAATACCAACGAAACAATAAAGACAACCGTAATGTAGTCTTTTCGCATTTAAGATACGTAACAATCCTTCACCATGAATGTTCCCTGTTTCGGTAGGGATATTTATGGTGAAGGATTTTCTTTTTATTGTTTTATACCTGTAAGTGCTATTGTTCGAAAGCTGCCGCCTTTTATGTCGTACCCCGTAATGTTAGAGGTGCTAATCTGCCGGTTTAAAGGGAGAAAGACGGTAGTTCCCTTGCAAAATCATAATTTTTGAGTATTGCATCAAAATCATAATTATAGTTACCTTTGCAGCTCAAAAAAACAGATTATTATTATAATGAACGGAAAAACTTATTTTGGCAAGACCATAGGCTCATTGCTTATAATCCTGCTGCTTATGCCTTTGGGGCATGCGCTCATGATAATTATGGAGCAGATTCTCGCTCCAACAGTGCTCCACTATTCTGCATTTGCAATGGGATTTGTAGGGCTTGTAATAACAATTTGGGGAGTGTTCGTAAAGGGAGATACCCGACAGACCTGTTTTGGAGTTGTTGGAGCAATGCTGTTTTGGACAGGTTGGGTAGAATTCCTTTTTGCATACTATGCCTACAGGTATGGAGTGCAGTGTGACTTGATAGGCAATGGAGTGGTTCAGACCACTACTGAATACGTAAATGGCATAGCCACAAGCCATATTTTCACGATTGACGGTATGCCACTTGAGGATTTCACACGGGCAGAATTGAAGCAAATCCGAGGTTCGCGCCCAGAATATCTTATCATGCCGGCAACGTTTGGCATGTGGATGATGTTCATCGTGATGTATGTTTTCTGTACTCGTACAGGCTGCGACTTTATTCGCTGGATACAGAATCATTGTGGCGTGAATGGCAGTGTGGAGCTTCGCCCTATGGCACACCATCCGAGTATCGTAACTTTTATGGAGTGGAACATAATGATGTGGGGATTATATCTGTTGCTCATGTTTTGCTATGACCCTGTGTTCCTTGGCGATTCCCATCCGGTAACCTATGCTATAGCAGTGATGTGCCTTTTGGGGTCAGGCCTGATGTTCAAAAAACAACTTCGCATAGGGCAGTGGGGGAGGAACATCCGGATGTCGCTTGCCACGGTAATTGTGTTTTGGACCTTTGTTGAAGTGGCTGCGCGTAATGGCTTTTTCAAAGAAATATGGGTAGATCCACTACACCATATTGTAGAGATGCTTGTAATTCTCTCTGTCTTTATAATACTGATATCAGGTTATTTACTTTATAACGTGAAAGACAAAAAATATGGTGAATAAGACAGAAAAACACCTAATTTTGAGTATTGCGCGTTAGCAGAAAACTTACGACCTTTGCATCCGGTTTTTAAAACATACATAATAAAATAAGCTAAAGAAAAGAATGAAAAGAATCCTAACTCTCGTATTTGCCGTATTGACGGCAACAGGAATGATGGCACAGATGCATGGTGCTATGAACTTTGTTGGTGCATCAACCATGACTGTATTGACAACAACCATCGACAATCAGAGTGACACCGTAAAGTTTGCTATGAACGACATGACTTCAGGCAACATAACATTGCCAGCCATGAAGGGAATGTCCACAATTCCATCGTTTACTATCGAGAATGCAAAATTCTCTATGGGCGACAATCACGTGGTTACTTTTGCAGACCAGACTTTCAGTACAACAGTAACTGTGAATGGAGCAGAAAAGCAAATAAGCGGTTCTTCGCTTTCAGGAGAATACAACATGGCAGACAATTCCCTTACTTTAAAGGCTGTGTTTAAATATGGCTCAATGCCAATGGAACTTACATATAATATAAAGTCGTATTATGTAAAGGCTGTTTCAAACAGCATTTCGGTTTCTGTAGGCGGAATCTACACTTACACAAACGACAATGTAACATACAATGTTCGCAAATATATTGATGGTGACGTTGAGAAAGTAGATGTAGAAGTGCCGGAGTATTCGCTTGAAAACACCTTGATGGGAAACCTGACACTTGGTTCATACGTAGTGAAAGGACTGACTTATGATGAAGAGTTGGGTGGATATTATCGTGATTATAAAGGCGATGGCCTGTCGTTCCATTTCACAGCCGAGAGCAACGGCAACAAAACTATGGACGGCGACTATAAGTTCAATGCAGAGAAAAATAACAATATTCTTGTTACATATAACGGAAATCAAGTATCGTCTATCGTAAATACATTCCAGATGGGTGCAATGCCTTTCTCTATTGTTTCAACATTCGGCAATGCCATAAACGCGATACAGAATGTGAAAGTTGAAAAGACTTCTTCTAACGAGGTTATATATAATCTGAACGGACAGCGTGTATCAGGTAGTCATAAGGGAATAGTGATTATCAATGGCAAGAAATATCTCATAAAATAACCTTCGTTGCAGAAGGTAGCGATTATGAATTTAACAAAAACAACCAATTTAAAGATAACCATTGCAGGTGTTTGCATCATGTTGCTTTCTGCCTGCAATGGTCTTTTTGATGATATTTACGACACACCGCCCACTGTCGTTCCGGCAAAGGGGCAGATAGTTGTTGATGCTACAAGCTGGACAGACTGGTATTATATAGATTTGCCAGAGTTGCAGAAACTGTCGGAACAGCATGATGATGAGGCTTTGCTGAAAGCACAAACAGAATTCAAGGCATATCCAATCCCGATGACTCTCACAAAAGAAAGCGACGGAAAGTCGGGACAGTATATGTATTGGTTCGATGTTTTCGGACAGGGAATATCAAAAAATGAGTTCAGAAGCTTTACTCCAACCGATTCTCAACAAGAACCGGCAGAGTGGACTTTTGCCGTTCATAGAAATAATGTTAGGACAAATGGAGGAGAGGTGTATGAAACGCCATACACGTCGATAGACCAACTGCCGGCAACAAGCGAAGAGTTTGCAAATGTGAAATTCACACCAGATGAATGGACTGAAAACGAAGTGTGGGACAGTCAGGAACAGATGCTTCAAGGACTCGTACCGTCGCAAGGAATAAAAATCAATAAAGTGCTTTCGTCGTGGTTGAGCTTGGAAATCCCACCAATGCCACCAGCTTTCACGAAAAACAACCATGTTTTTATTCTCAGACTATACGATGGCACTTGTGCAGCATTGCAACTTGAAGACTATCTGTCGCCAAGCGGTACGAAATGTTATTTGACGATAAATTATAAATATCCATATTAATTATATACAAGCCTAATGAGAACCATCATACTCTCTGCCTTGTGTTTGGGGCAAATATGTGCAGTTGCACAGAATGTCGCAGAAGACAAATCCCTTGAAGCATACATCGACTCAATAAGCAGACAGTTCGATTTGAACGAAGTAGTAGTTACAGGAACGAGAACTCCAAAGTTTCTGAAAGACACTCCGATACAGACACGCGTAATCACATCGAAAGATATAGAGAAAGTTGATGCAACAAATATCCAGGACCTTTTACAACAAGAACTGCCTGGAATAGAATTCTCGTATGCCATGAACCAGCAGACGCATCTTAATTTCTCCGGCTTTGGCGGACAGGGAGTGCTCTTTCTTGTTGATGGAGAGAGGCTTGCTGGCGAAACAATGGATGATGTTGACTTCACTCGACTAAATATGGATAATGTGGAGAGAATAGAAATTGTGAAAGGTGCAGCGTCTGCCCTCTATGGAAGCAATGCCACAGGTGGAGTAATCAATATCATAACAAAAAAGGCAAAACTGCCGTGGACACTCAATCTTAACGGAAGATTGGCAAAACATAACGAACAGCGGTATGGAGCTTCTTTTGGACTCAAGGGAAAGCATCTGGAAAATATGCTCACGGCTAATTATACAGGTGTTGACAATTATGATGTGAACAGTGCCGCAAATCCGGTAACAAGAATCATATCAACAGTGTATGGCGATAAGACCGTTAACATGAAAGAACAGCTCACATGGTCGCCTGTCGACAATCTTGACATTACAGGTAGGGCGGGTTACTTTTTCCGTCAGACTACAAGAACCGTAGACCTTCCAGAACGATATCGTGATTTTTCCGGTGGATTACGCTTGAATTGGAAAATCACGGATAACGATGTGCTGCAGGCAAATTATGCTTTTGACCAATATGACAAGTCTGACTACCAAAAGCTAAGAAAACTTGATATTCGCGACTACAGTAATGTGCAGAACACATTCAGATTGCTGTATAATCATACTTTCGACTGCGGAGATATATTTTCTGTAGGCTCTGATTTCATGCACGACTATCTTTACAATACTAATATAGATGGAAATGAACGGAAGCAAAACAGCTTCGACTTCTTCATGCAGTATGATTGGCGCATATCATCAAAGCTTGAGGCTGTTGGTGCTGTGCGCTACGACTACCTTTCGGATGGTGACAACTCTCATCTGACACCCAAAATCAATCTCTGTTATAAGCCATTGCGCAATCTTGCGCTGCGTGCCGGATATGGTATGGGCTTCCGTGCACCAACGTTGAAAGAGAAGTATTATAATTTTGATATGGCAGGAATATGGATTGTTGAAGGAAATCCAGACTTGAAATCAGAAACAAGCCATAACTTCAATATTTCTGCTGAATATACAAAAGGACATTACAATCTCACGGCATCGACATATTATAATAAGGTGAGAAACAAACTTGCCACAAGTGCTCCATATTTTAAATCCGTAGCCGACAAACTGCCGTATCTGCCATATACCAATCTTGATGAATATAATGTGTATGGAGCAGAACTCGGTATGCAGGCTCGTTGGAACAATGGAATGGCAGCACGCATTACTTATGCTTATACCAAAGAAGAACTGCCACAAGACAAACAAGGAAATACAATAAACAACCAGTATATACCTGCACGCAAGCATTCGCTGAATGTTAGGCTTGATTATGACAAGCAGCTCACAGCCAGCTATGGCATTTCTGCAGGTATCAGTGGTAGAGTGCTGTCGGGAACGGAAAATGTAGAATATAAAAACTATTATGATGTAGCCGAAGGCACAATCCGAGTTTCATATCCAGCATATACTATATGGAAATTGTCATTGGTACAACGTGTAGGAAAAGCGGTGAAACTGACGATGGCTTTAGACAATCTTTTCAACTATCGTCCTGAATATTATTACCTTAACAGTCCGGTTACGGATGGTATTAATTTCCAGGTTGGATTGTCTGTTGATATACATAAACTGTAATATACTTTTGGGCGGAAGGCAATTTTTATTGATTCCAAACACATTATAACGGCATTTTTTGTTATATTTGTGCTCTGTTTTATCTGTAGTGGCAAATAGCATTCCATAGCGAAGGCACATTTAACCTTCGCTGTATCAGTAGACCAAAAGATATAAAAAATTATGACTGATTTCAAAGAAATGCGCCGTAAGCGCCAACAACTTACAGAAGAAGAGTCAATAGCCCTTCTTCGCCATGCCACATCTGGCGTGCTGTCACTTGTCAATAAAAACGGCTATCCGTACGGAGTGCCAATCAGTTATGTTTATGCCGACAAAAAGCTCTTCTTCCACTCTGCCATTAGCGGACAAAAGATTGATGCCATACACCATGCCGACAAAGCTTCGTTTACTGTCATCTGCAAGGATGAGATTCATCCTGAAACATTCACTACCCATTTCCGTAGTGTTGTCTGTTTCGGACGTGTACGCATCATAGACGATGCAGAGTATAAACATATAAATAAAGATGAAACAGGAACTTGTAATGTTCTGTGGCATTTAGTATTAATCCTGTTTTATTGAATTTCCATTTTAATTCCGCAAAAAAAAAGTGTAAAACTTTGATTGTTATAATATAATTGTTAACTTTGCTGTACTATTAACAAACTAACCTAACAAAAATGAAACATTTACTAAATTCTATGACGCTTTGCGTCATGATGCTTTTGTTGTCTGTTATGGCAAAAGCCCAAGGTGATGTTACGGCAAAGTGGGATTTCAAAAATGATCTCCCGGAGGGAATACAAGCCGCAACAAACTATCAAAAAACAACAGTGGATGTGCCATCAACTGTAGAAGGTGTGTCTATGCATGTTGATGCAAGCAACGGAAAACTTTATTGTATTGGCAGAAACAATGCGCAGTTTAATGCAGGAACAATACTTCAAATTCCTGTAAAGTCAACACGCGACATTGTAACTGTTGAGAACTATCCTAACTACCGCTCATATACAATAGGCGGTGAAGAGGCTACTGAAGATGTAAACTCACACAGAGCAACAACCGACGAGGTAGCTAAGGGATATGTAGAGGTCGTTGCCACAGGCGGATGCTATATCTACAGCGTGCAAGTTACTTTCGTATCAGCAGTTCAGAACAAACAGCTCTATTATACAAACTTCTCGGATTGGGGAGCATACGAACAGAGTGCCAGTGACAAGGCTGTTACTGAGGTTTCGTGGAACACTAAATACAGCCATGAGAAACTTACGTTCTCTATCTTTAATACCCAAATTGGAGCCACTAACTTCAACACTGGTAAATTCCCTAACTGGGACGGTGGTATGTTGATGTGTGCAAAGAGCGACAATCCTTACATTGAAACTTCTGCACTTGCATCTATAACGAAAGTTCACTTCCGCCATGGAGCAACAGGTAGCAAGCGTGGATGGAAACTTCTTGCAAAAGGTGACGGTGATGCTGATTGGGTAGTATTGTCTGATGCCGTGGCTGCTACTGCATCAGGAACCGATGTTGATGTTGAACTGAACAAAACAAACTGCAAGCTTCGCTTTGAAAACTTGAATGCAAGTCAAAATGCTTATCTCTTTGAACTTGCTATCTATGGCGATGTGGATATGTCGAAAACTCCTGCTTTGGGCAAATTTACAGTAAACGGTGCTGAATATCAAGCTGCCGACATCTTTAACGAGGATGCTGATGGCAATATGGCTGCTACTGTTGAGATTTCAAAGAAAGAGAAAATGGTTTCGGAAACTGAAAACCCTGTAGTGTTTGGTACTCCCGACAATGGAACTGTAAAGGACATTACTTATGCAAAGGTTGACGACAATTCAACTCTCGTTACAGTTACGGTGGCTGCTGGTGAACAAACTTCAATATACAAGCTCACTGTAGCTTTCAAACCAGACTACATTCTTACATATTATAATACCGATGGCACTGTGCTTGAGGCTGCTCAGAAGGTAGAGAAAGATTCTCCTATCGGAACTCTGAGAGACGACAAGGATGTGACAGTGGCTGATGGATATAAATTCCGCGGGTGGTTTACAAAAGAAGATGGTGAACATAAATATACAGTGGATGATGTGATTACCGGTCCGACAAATCTTTATGCCGTTGCTACAAAGATAGAGGTGCCAAGTGATGTTGACCGCTATACATATAATCTTACAGACAAATATTTCTATGCAGAAGATCACGAAGGTTTCAACCCTACAGGCGGAGCATTCCATGATGCACAACATGGCTGGGCTTTCAGTGCAAATGACAAAATCGATATTATTTCAGGACGTCATTCTTTGATATTTGTTGTTGGATGTAAATACAGTAATGCTACAACATTGACATTGAAGAGCGGAGACACAGAGGTTGGTTCTATAACACTTGATAAAACCAGCGATGGTGTTATGCAGAGTTTCGAATATACCGGTGAGCCAGGAACACTTACACTTTCTGCAGACAACGGCATGTATATGCATAAGCTGATTGTGGCAAACCTCGGTGATGTTTCAACAGAGAAGAATGAACTTGGATATTATGTTGTTGAGGCAGGAAATGCCGGCAACTTCTTGACAATGCTTGATCTTGCAAATGCAAACGCAAATGCTGAAGAACGCACATGCATTTTCTTGCCAGACGGAACTTATGATCTTGGCAAGGTGGCTCTTACAACGGTTTCTGGTAACAATATCTCTATTATAGGTCAGAGCATGGACAAGACTATTATCAAGAATGCTCCAGATATCAAGAATGAGGGAATCGGTACAACTGCAACACTTTTCGTTACTGGTAAGAACCTGTATATGCAGGATTTAACATTGCAAAACGCTCTCGATTATTACAAGTCTGGTTCTGCCGGTCGTGCAGTTTGTTTGCAGGATAAGGGAGAAAACACTATTTGCAAAAATGTACGCATGCTTTCTTATCAAGACACTTACTATAGCAACGGTAATGGTAAATACTATTGGGAAGATTCAGAAATTCATGGAACAGTAGACTTCCTCTGTGGTGGAGGTGACGTATATTATAATAGGTGTAAAATCGTGACAGAGCCACGTCAGGCTGACGGTAAAGGTGAATGTACAATTGCCGCTCCTTATACAGACAATGGTTGTCAGTGGGGATATGTATTGAACAACTGTACCGTTGAGGCTAAGTCTGAGAAGTTTAACTTCGGTCGTGCTTGGGGCGGAACTCCACGCCTTGCATATATCAACACAACTCTGTTGCAGCCTGAGAAGATAAGTGCAACACGCTTCACTACTGGCGGAATGAATGTTCCTGCAGATAGGTTTGTTGAGTATAACTCTGTTGACGCTAATGGAAATGTTGTTTCTCCTGCTTCAAATGTATTGAAGTTTACAAAAGATAAGAAAGTGAACGAGATGGAAACTATTCTTACTGCAGAGCAGGCTGATGAATATGCTCTTGACAAAGTGTTCCCAACATGGACTCCTGACGTTTTGGCTGCACAGGTTGAACTTGGTAAATTGAATGCTGCTGATAAGGAACTCACTTGGAGTGCTGTTGCCGGAGCTAAGGCTTATGCTGTATTCTACAAGAATCAGTTTGTTGGCATGACTCAGAGTGCTTCATATACTGTTACAGACGGTGATGTTAAGGATTATACCGTTCGTGCAGCAAATGTAATGGGTGGTTTCGGTAGAGCTTCTTCGGTTGACGGAACAACAGCAGTGAATAAAGTTAATACTGATGGAGTAGTGTCAACTGTATATTATGACCTTCAGGGTGCACGAGTTGACGGTACTCAGAATGGTGTTATGATTATGGTACAGAAGATGAATGATGGAACTCTGAAGACTGTAAAGGTAGTAAAGTAACCATTATTTTAACTTTTAAATAATTCTAAGGGATGGCAACATTTTATGTTGTTGTCCCTTTTTTAGGTATATTTTTTAATGGAAATGGAGTAAATGTAATTAAAATGTGTGCTTTAACTATGTTTTTTGCTATTTCTACATTAAAAATCATTATCTTTGCAAAATCTTTTTAATATTATTTTTTTAATTAATAACTATGTTTGGTAAATTTAAAACTTTAAGACTGGGTCTTATTGCGCTCATGCTGATGATAGTAAACAGCGTGTTGGCACAGTCTTTGAAAGGAAATGTGAAGGACAGCAACGGTGAACCTATCATCGGTGCTACCATTCAGGAGAAGGGTGCCAAGAATATGGCGGTTACTGACCTTGACGGTAACTTCTCTATCAATCTTTCTGGTGGAAAGCAGATTACAGTGTCTTACATTGGCATGAAAACTGCAACAGTTAACGTTAGTGGCAAAAGCAATGTAAATGTTGTCATGGAAGACGAGGCTACTACGCTTAACGATGTTGTAGTTATCGGTTATGGTACGGTAAAGAAGAAAGACTTGACCGGTGCTGTTACTTCTGTATCAGCAAAGGACTTGGCTAATATTCCTGTGTCAACAGCTTCTGAGGCTATTCAGGGTAAAATGGCAGGTGTGACCGTAACAACAACAGAGGGTTCACCTGATGCTGATGTAAAAATCCGTGTGCGTGGAGGTGGTTCCCTTTCACAGGATAACTCACCACTTTACATCGTAGACGGTTTCCCTGTAAGTTCTATAAGCGATATTGCTCCTAATGACATTGAGAGCATCGATGTATTGAAAGATGCTTCTTCAACAGCTATCTATGGTGCACGTGGTGCAAATGGTGTTGTTATCGTTACTACAAAAAGTGGTAAGGAAGGTAAAATACAGGTGAACTTTGGTGCATCTCTTGGTATCCGCAAGGTTATGAAAGAGCTGGATGTACTTTCTCCATACGATTATGCTAAGTATCAATATGAAACTCAGTATGGCAATGACCAGGAATATGGTGATTGGAGAGATATGGATATTTGGAAATCTGTAGCAGGACGAAATTGGCAAGATGAACTCTTCGGACGTACAGGTTTGCAGCAGATATACAATCTTTCTGTAAGCGGTGGTTCTAAAGATACAAAATTCAATATCAGCTACTCTCGTACTGATGACAAGAGTATCATGATTGGTTCTGATTTTACAAAAGACAATATCAACGCTAAGTTGAATACAACTCTCAACAAATGGTTGTCTCTTGACTTTAATGCCCGTTTGGCTTATTCTGTTGTTGATGGTTTGAACTCTGGTGGTGACACTAACGATTCAAGTGCCTCAAATTCTATTATCAACAAGGCTATCACATATCGTCCTGTTGAGCCTCTGAACGAAAATACCGACGATGATGCCGACGAAACTTCTAATACAGATATCAATCCGTATGATCGTATGAACGGTACATATAAACAGCAGCGTCGTTTCCGTCAGGATTACAATGCCGGTTTGAACTGGAAACCGTTCAAGCATTTTACGGTGCGCTCAGAGTTCGGATATACATGGCGTTATGAGAATACTGACCAGGCTTGGGATAAACTTGCAACACGTAACGACAATACTGGTGCCGGTGCTCCAAAGTCAAGAATTTCTCGTACTGATGTTCGTAACTGGCGTAATGCAAATACTATCACCTATGATACAAAGGATGCTTTTGCTAAAGGCGACCGTTTGAACGTGTTGGCAGGTCAGGAGTGGTCAAGCTCTCAGCAGCGTGATTACTATTCTTCTACTATTGATTTCCCTACAGACTTCACTCTTCAAGAGGTTTTAGCTCACCAAGGTGCAGGTACTCCATTGCCACAGGCTAACCAGATTGGAGCAAAAGATAATATGCTTTCTTTCTTCGGACGTATCAATTATACTTATGCCGACAAATATTTGCTTACTGCAACATTCCGTGCTGACGGTTCAAGCAAGTTCGCTTCTGGCAACCGTTGGGGATATTTCCCTGCTGTAGCTCTTGGATGGCGTATTAGTGAGGAGAACTTCATGAAGTCGGTAAAATGGCTTTCAAACTTGAAACTCCGTTTGAGTTATGGTGAGGCTGGAAACAACCGTATTCCTTCAGGAAGTATTTATCAGCCATTCTCTTTCCCTACAGACTACAGTAAACTGAAAGAGCCTTACTTCGACGAGGTTATGGGTAGCGTTATGGAACTTGGAAATACAAAATCAAATACTAAATTGAAATGGGAGACTACAATTACTCGTAATGTCGGTTTAGATTTCGGATTCCTTAATAGCCGTATCAATGGTACTTTGGATTTCTATTGGAATACAACAAAAGACTTGTTGATGAAGAGTAAGATTTCTTCAAGCTCTGGTTATAGCTATCAGTACAGAAACTTCGGACAGACATCAAACAAGGGTGTTGAACTTGCATTGAATGGTTCAATAATCGAAAAGAAGAATTTCACTCTGAGCATGAGTGCAAATATTTCTTACAACAAGAACAAAATTGACAAGTTGAACACTGGTTCTGAGTGGGATTCAAACTATACAATTCCTGATGTTAATACAGGAAACAATTTCCGTGTTGTTGAAGGCGGATCTCTTGGTGAGGTATGGGGCTATCGCATGAATGGTTACTATACTGCTTATGATGCAGAGAAGAATCCTAACGGTGAACTTGTATGGAATGGAAAAGCTTGGGCTTTGCGTGACGGTATCGTAGACAACAGTTCTAAAACAATTGGTTCTTTGAAACCAGGTTCACCAAAACTGAAAGTTGACGAAAATGGTGATCCTGTAAAGGAGCGTCTTGGCAATACCATTGCTCCTTGGGCTGGTGGATTCGGTTTCAATGCCACATTCTATGGCTTTGATGCTTCTGTCTTCTTCAACTATCAGTTTGGCAACAAAATTGTGAATGGAACAAAACTTGGTTCTTCGTTCTTCCACGATACTCGAAAAGGATATAACCTTAACGGTGATTTCGTAAACCGTTACACAAGCATTGACCCTGCAACAGGACTTTCACTTATTGATCCTACAAAGGTTGCAATGTATTATGGAAATGATGAGGCTAATGTTATCGCTCGCTTGAATGAGATTAATGCTAACGCAAGTATCTATAACCCTGTACTTGTAAGCAAAATGTATCTTACTGACTATTTTGTAGAGGGGGCTTCATTTTTGCGCTTGCAGAATCTTACTATTGGTTACACTCTTCCTAAAAAGTTGCTTAAGAGCATATTCTTGAATAATGTGCGCTTCTACTTCACTGGTTATAACTTGCTTACCATTACTGGCTATTCAGGCAATGACCCTGAGGTTGATTCAAGTAGCAAGAAGTCTCCGATGTCTCCAGGTGTAGACTATGCTTCTTATCCAAAGAGCCGTCTGTATGTGTTCGGAGTAAACGTTTCATTCTAATAATAATACAAGGAGTAAAACAAATGAATAATATATTAAAGACGATAGTATTGGGAGGTGTTGCTTTATGCACAGTATCATCGTGCAGCGACTTCCTTGACCAGAAATCACCGTCAGATACCGATGCTGCCTCTGTTTGGGGGTCAACATATTATACAAAGAATGTATTGAATAAGGCATACGCACTTTTGTGTGAGGATTACACATATTCTCAGGTGCTTTGCTATACCTTCATGTGTAACTCTGATATAGAGTTCCCTGGCGATTTTGGTTATACTAAAGCCACAGCAGAGGGTAAGGGAAGAGACTTGAACAATTATTATGCAAATAATGATGCTTCGTTTTCAAAAAACCGTGATGCGTGGGATCATATTTATGAGAGCATAGAATATTGTAACAATATCATTGTCGGACTGAAGAATATTAATCCTGAAACAACAAACTCTTCAGAAAAGCAGCTTCTGCGCTATAAGGGCGAAGCTCTTGCTCTTAGAGCAATGCTTTATCATGAATTGGTGCGCAACTGGGGTGATGTGCCTTTCAAGACAGAACCTTCTAATGATGATCTTTCTAATGTGAATATCGGCAAGACCGACCGTGATGTTATCATGGACGCACTCATAAAAGATCTTGAGGAAGCTATAAATTATTTGCCATGGGCAGGTGAGAATAGCTATACAACAGAGCACATGACAAAAGGATATGCTCATGCTTTGCTTGCACAAATAGCTTTGCAGCGTTCGGGATGGGCTATTCGTGAAGCTGCAAAGGAGGGATATGTTACTGCTACAGACGGAAATAGTGACCCTGTTTACCCAACACAGCGTTGTAGCGATGCCGACCGTACAAAATACTACAAATTGGCTCTTGAGCATCTCAATGCTGTAATATCTTCTGGTAAGCATAATTTGAATCCAAGCTTTGAAAATGAGTGGAACCTTATCAATAAACGCACTCTTGATACTCAGTATCGTGAGAATATATTCGAAGTTCCAATGGGACTTGGAAACTCAAGTGAGCTTGGATATGGTATTGGTGTAGGTTTCGATTCTAATGCTCTTGGAGTTTTGAAAGGTTCAAGTGCAACAAACGTGCAGATGCCTTCGACATTGTTTTGGATGTATGACCATAGCGGAAAAGACACTCGTCGTGATGTAACTTGTGCCAACTATGATTTGAAGTATGCTGATGGTGTGACAACAGAAACTTTAAAGGGCAATAAACCTTTCCAGATGAACTGTGCAAAATGGGATGTTCGCAAGTTTGCTGACGATTGGTATGCTATTGCAAAAATCAAGAATGCAAAGTTTGGTACAGGTATCAATTATGTAAAACTTCGCTATTCTCAAGTTCTTCTTTGGTATGCTGAGGTGATGAATGAGTTGAACGGTAATCCAGATGTTGCTACTGATGGTTGTGGTATGACTGCTCGTGATGCTCTTGCTGCTGTTCATGAGCGTGCATATGCTGCTGCCGACAAGACTGTAGCAAAAGCTTATATTGATGCTATTCCTGCTGACAAAGATGCTTTCTTTAATGCAATTGTTGATGAAAATGCAATGGAGTTTGCAGGCGAGGGTGTGCGTAAATATGAATTGGAACGCTGGAACTTATTGAGTGCCAAGATTGATCAGATGAAGGCTGACTATATGACACAAATTTATGAGTATCCTAAAAAACTGTATTATAAGACTTACACAGAAAACGGTAATGTAAGAATTGACATGTCGTCTGTTCGTTGGTATACAGATGAAGCTCCAGAAAATGCTTCAGACTATAAGTATGTTACTTTCTGGGGTGACGAGTCAAAAGAGGATAGCAAAAAAACAAATATTGCTAATCTTGAGTTTATTAGTGGTGGCTTGAATGCTGTTGTAAAAAATCGTTATCTGCTGCCTATCTATAACACAACAATCAATGAGTCTGAGGGCACACTGAAAAACTCTTATGGCTTTGAGCATAAATAAAATATAATTACGTAATTATGAAACTGAATATTTCAAATATAAGCAAGGGCATCTTTGGAGTTGCGATGATATTGCTTTCTGGCATGTCTTTTACTGCTTGTACAGAAACAAACGATTGGGATGTAGATCCTGCTTACGATCGCTTGTTCCATTCTTCAAAGTTGACTGTAAGTCCTGGAGAAGACAATGCTGAGTTGACTTTCAAAAAAATGCCGAACGTGGAGTACTACGTTATCGAGTATAGCACAGATACTCTTTATGATGAGATAGAGACTACTGAGCATAGTGTTGTTCTTGGTGAGGATAAGTCTATAACCACCTCTCCATATACAATCACAGGTCTTGAGGGATCAACAAAGTATTTCCTTCGTATAAAGAGCTGTGCTACTAATGGTAAGGGGTCTACATGGAAGTATCTTGACAGTAGCGATTACAATTATAGCTTTACTACAAAGTCTGAGCAGATTATCTCTGAAGTGATTCCTGGATCAAAGACTGTGAAAGTTAATTTCACTTCAGGAAAGCAGATTACTACAGCACAGATTGTGAAAGACGATGAGGTCGTTGTTTCTCAAGATGTTAATGCTGACGAAGTTGCTGCAGGTTCATTGACTATCGGTGGTCTTGAAGCAAAGACTTCATATACTGTACAGTTGCTGAACGGTGAGAATGTTCGTGGCAAGATGAAGTTCAAGACGACTGAGGCTTATCCTGATGGATATGAGGTAATCACTGTTGCTGATGGTGATAATATCCGTACATTGCTGCAAAATGCTACTACAGACAAGGTTGTAATTGTATTCCCACAGGGAATGGCTTTTGAAGCAAAATCTGAAGATGGTACACTTTCTGGTATTAAGGTTCCGGAGAATATCAAGTCTATATACTTCTGGGGCGCAGCTGGCGACAGCAAGCCTTCAATGAAGTTTAAGGGACTTTCTTTTGAGAGCTCAGAGATGGATGTGGTTCGTTTCTACAATCTTGATTTGTATTATGGTTCAAATGGTGATGGATATGTTATGAATCAAAGCGGCACATTTATTATGAACAGTTTACAGATTGAGAAATGTAATGTTCATGATATACGTGGTATCATACGTTTCCAAAATATCAGCAACTCTATTGTTAAAGATATTTTAGTCAATGACAATGTGTTTACTAATATCGGTTCATATGGTATTGTTAATACAAAAGACCAAAAGACACTGACATTGAATAACGTTAATGTTACAAACTGTACGTTTAATACGGTAAACTCTGTATTGACAAATACAAGCCAGAGTAATTTCACATTGAACTTTGACCATTGTACTATATGGAACTGTGTTCCTGGCGGAAAGCCATATTTTGATATCCAGAAGCAGGAAAATGTGACTGTATCTTGTACAAACTCTTTAATTGGAGCTTACTATGAGGCAGACGGCGTTGCAACTGTAAAAGGTAACAGCATGAAGGATATTGATGCAACAGGAACTGTTTATACAAGCGACTTCCAATGGAATGCTGGTTATGAAATTGGTAATCAGATCTCTGAATCTTCTGTAGACTTGTGGGTAAATCCTGCAACTAAGGATGGTGACTTCACCGTGAAGAATACAACGTATAAGAGTCTTGGTGATCCACGTTGGATTCCAGCAGAGTAAAAATATTCCAAAAAGGGGGAATATTCCCTATTATAAAAGAAGCAGGCGATTTCTTCGTCTGCTTTTTTTGTTTCATTCATTTATTTGTGCTAATTTCGCAGTGTGAAAATGTTGTATCATCCTACTGATGATAAGGATACAAGAAGAATACATTGAAATAATGGAAATAAAGAAACTTTTTTTGATGAGTGCAGCTGCAATAGCATTGTGTACTCAACCAACAACAGTTTTTGCTGACGGACAGGTTATTGCTTTTCCTGGGGCAGAAGGCTTTGGTAGATATACTACTGGAGGTAGAGGAGGTTCTGTATATCATGTTACGAAACTTGACGATGACGGTTCTGAAGGAACCTTCCGCTGGGCATGTAACAAAGCAGGTATAAGAACAATTGTCTTTGACGTTAGCGGTACGATATATCTTAAGAGTAAGTTGCAGCTTAAAAATGGTAATGTTACTATTGCCGGTCAGACTGCACCTGGTGATGGAATATGCATTGCTGATTATCCATTTGAGATAAGCAGTGATAATGTTATAATCCGTTTTATGCGTTTCCGTCTTGGTAACCGCAATGTTGATAAACATGAAGGTGATGGACTTGGAGGAATGGACCGCAAGAATATAATCGTTGACCATTGTTCAATAAGTTGGAGTATAGATGAGTGCCTTTCTGTTTATGGAAGCAAGAATATCACTTTACAGTGGAATATTGTGTCGCAAAGTCTAAAAAATTCTGGACATTCTAAGGGGGCACATGGATATGGCGGAAACTGGGGTGGTAGTGGAGCTACATACCATCATAATTTACTCGCTCATCATGATTCACGTGTTCCGCGTCTCGGTCCTCGCCCTGGCACACAAACTGACGAACGTATGGATTTGCGTAATAATGTTATGTATAATTGGGGCGGAAACGGATGTTATGGCGGCGAAGGAATGAATGTAAATATAGTGAACAACTATTACAAACCGGGACCAGCCACACTAAAACGTTCTGGAACCATTCAACATAGAATAGCTGCACCAGGCATACGTACAGTAGATTATTGTCTTGATAAAGCATTACTTGCCACAAGATACAATAGTGTTGCCGGAACTAAATATACAAAAAATGATATAGCAGGTTCTGGCATCGGCGACAAGTGTTATGTAACTATAAAAGGCACCAAATATGAAATAAATATGGATGCTACAGTTCCGTGTATCACTGTTGGTGACAAGACAGTTAATGTGCCATGGAATGATTGGAAGAAAATGCTCCATGTTTGGGGACACTTTTATGTTGAAGGCAATTATAATCCTAATTCAGAAGTTATGAATAAGGACAACTTCAAATATGGCGTTTCTGATCAGATAGATAAGAATGGAAATGATAAGACTTATCCTGGTGATGATGCGGTGAAGCTTTTAGCCCCAATTACATTTGAAACTGTGACAACACATTCTGCAGAAGATGCGTTTAATAAGGTTCTTGAATATGCAGGAGCTTCTTTACATAGAGATTGGGTTGACAATCAGATGGTTTACGATACTAAAAACGGTGTGGCTACATCAACTGGTTCTGGTAATTCTGGCGGAATAATTAATTCGCAGAATGATAATAAACCTACAGATGCATCCGATGACTGGAATCCATGGCCAAATCTTGTTACTGATTCTTCCATTAATGTGACTGATACCGATGGTGACGGAATTCCTGATTATTGGGAAGATGCTAATGGACTTGACAAAAATAATAAAGAAGACGGAAACTTGAAAGACACAGATGGCTATACCAATCTTGAACGTTATATGAATAGTCTTGTTGCTGATATAATGACTAAGGAGAATGAAGGCGGAAAGCTGCTTAGTGGAAATCAAGTGTTTGATGGTCAGACGGGGATTTCAACAGTTGATGCGAACGACAAGAATGTTGACAAGCAAATTTATAATTTGCAAGGTATGCAGATAAAAACTCCTGTAGTTGGTAGAATTTACATACAGAACGGGAAAAAGTTTATTAAGAAATAATTTCAATTATACTAACTATAAAAGGCGAAAAGGGACTTGCATATGATAATTGCAATGTCCCTTTTCTGATTTTCTATTTATTTTGTTATAGTCTTTGTTCCGTATTGTTATATTTTAGCATACTCTGTGGGACATTTTTCTTTATAGAGTCAATAATTAGGTTTGCAATGGAATGGCGGACAAAATTTTTGGTAGTGAGCAATACCACATCTCTGATTGGGATAGGTAGGGCAAAGGGACGCACCAATTCTTTTTGCGATTCTGATAGTTGGCTGAGGGCAAGTTCAGGTATAAATGTAACACCCTGACCGCTTTCCACCATGCGCATGAAAGTTTCTATGCTGCCAAGTGAATATTTTGATTTACTTTCAGTTGCAGATTTCAAATTACAGAATTTGACGAGTTGGTCTCGGAAACAATGACCCTCGTCGAGAAGCCAAAGAAACTCATTGCTTAAATCCGATGTTTTTATGTTCTCATGATTGAACAGCGGATCGTTCTTTGCCACGTATGCAATGAATTGCTCATAATAGATGGAGGTTTGTTCATATATTTCCAATTCATCAAGTCTTACTGCTATCGCTGCATCAATTTCTCCTCGCGTTAATGCTTTTTTTATCTCAGCCGTTTTCATTTCGATGATATGGAAATCAATGTCAGGGTTTTGCTTTTCCAGTTTAGTTAAAAAACGAGGCAACAGATAAGGAGCGATAGTTGGAAGAATGCCGATTTTGAAAGTACCGGAAAGTGAGTGTTCTTTCTCGGCAATAATATCCTTGATTTTGTTAGCTCGGGATATTACTTTCCATGCCTGTTCCACCACGAGTTTACCGATAGCCGTCGGTGTTACCTGCTGTGATGAGCGTTCAAAGATTTTCACTCCCAGTTCTTTTTCCAGTTTCTGTATCATGGCGCTGAGCGTTGGCTGGGTCACTCCGCACATTTCCGCTGCTTTGGCGAAATGTCTTACGCGGTAAACCGCCACGATATATTCCATTTGTTGTAAAGTCATGTTTATTATCTCCTCATTTAAGGATTTATTATACAAAAGTAAGAAAAATATGTTAGATGGAGAAATGGATAGGTGAATCATTATGAAAAATTAAATGCTTCAGTTTTGTTATAAGTTCACGAAAAAATATATGTATATATTACCAATATAAATAAAACCCACCCACCCTTGATGTTTTAATTTAAAATTCGGGGTGGATGGGTGGAAGATCGAAGCGTTTACTTCTAATACTATTTTTTATTTGTTAACAATCAGATAGTAATATAGAGCCCAGTCCTGGTCGTTGGCATAGTCGTCGTAGAATGCAGCCTTCTCGCCGTTCACATGAGAAGTGTAAACATAGGCGCAACTTGCTTTGCCATCTTCGAAAAAATTGGAGAGGTTATTTCTGACAATTTCTTCTGCCCTCTGTTGATACTCTGTCTTGCCGGTGGCAAGAGCATAGTAGTGGAAGGCGGCAGCCGTTATGGTACTCCAGTAGTGAGGCATAGTGTCGCCGAAGAAACGTTTTTTTCCGAACCAGTAGCAGTCCCAGTGACGTATGGCGATGTCGTTTAGGTGATAACTCGGCTGATGATCGTTGAAAGCCTCAAGAGCCGGTAACTGCACTTCGGCACCATCAAGATATTTCTTGTCTTTGGTCAGCATATACATCTCGCATAAAAATTCCACCGAAGGGGCAACGATAGACTGCTCGTAGTTCACCTCCGAACCAGGATAGTCGAGTCCGTTGCGCATAAAGGTGTCGGCAAGTTTCTTGTAGTCGTCCATTAGCGAGTCCCGTTCATTTGTGAGGCCTGCTTTCTCCAGTGCCTTTATACCGTTGATTGCCGGAATACCGATGCAGTAGAATTTATGTGCATAGTGGCGGAAGAGTGTGCGCATTGTGCCGTATCCGTCGATGGCATATTGCTTTTCGCCAGTTAGATTATACATGTTGAAATAGAAATCAGCTACCCATGCATAGTTGTAACCACGATGGGAATAAGTCTTGGTAGAAGACGACTTGGTGAAGTAGTCCTTCTCCTGTAGGCTGTTTCTTACGAACGATGCATATCTCTTCAGGGCTTTAACGGTATTCTCGTCAGGATGCTTCTCCGTATATTTTACAAGAAAACATCCCATACCAAGTCTTTCCCTTCCATCAGAGAGATCATTTCTTCCGTGGTTTTGCCAAACTATGGTGTCAGCTTTGTTGTCATAAATCATCAGAGCCTCTTGACTCGGATATCCAGCTTTGTGCATCTGTTGGTGAGCGGTGATAAAATGGGCACGTTTCTCTATAAGATTCTCTGGACTTGAAATTCCAAGCAGTTCCACTTTCGCTCCGTTCCATTCTACAAGAACCTTTCCAGTTTTGGAGAATTTATGCTTTATAAGTTTCTGTTCCGTACCTTTCTTGAAAGTAACGGTGGCTGTTTCGCCTACATTATATACATATTTCGGAGATGATGCCACAATACCGCCTCGCTTGAGCACCTCGCTGTCGAAGTCTTTGTTTCTTGTGGCAAATATCCTCCATTGTATAGTGTATGATTTCCCTGCTTTTAGTTCTATGTCAGGTAAATCCATTGCCAGAATACCGCGATAATTTGACATTCCCTTTTCTCTACTACGCTCAAAAGTCTGGTAAGATGGAATACTGCCCTTCGTTAGTACAAGACCAAGCTGCATTCCTTTGCCGTCCATTCTTATGGCTTGCACATAACTCCCTGTGCCTCCGGTCCATATATGAGCGTTGCATCTTTGGGTCATGCAGATGTTCGTCTTCGGGTAGTTGTCGTTAAACGGGGTATAGATACCGGTGTCGTCAAACTTCACCTTTTTCTTTGAAGTATTTGTAAATGTATAGGTTTCTACAAGTTCACCATTGTCCATTTTTCTGTCTATTTTCACATCAACGCCTTCCGGAACATTAAATGTGCGTCCCCATTGATATTTCTCCGTCACCCATTTATACTGTGATCCGTCAGATCTTAGAATCCAGTTCATTTCGGGATAAGACGATATTGAGATACTTTTCAGTCCTTTGGTCTTGGTATCCTCTTCATATACGACAGCGCCGAGCGGTTTTTCTGCAATCCTTGTTATTGTCACCTTTGCACCATCGCTACCATAGATGGTTTTTGTTTTGTCAGTCCATACCGGATAATCATCAAGGCATTTAATGCTGAGAGTGTATTCTCCGACTGGCATTTCTGGACTAATCATTCGCAATCCTTCACATTCATTTTTACTGTAGAAATCGAGTAGGGAAGAGTAAACAGCTTCTTTGCCTTTATATATGGTAACCTTTGCATAGCCACTATGTTTGTCGGTCTTGCCGTAAATATATATAGGTTCGGCTTGACACTTCACGTTAATGCTGTCACCGGCTTTCATCACCTTTCCGTCAGCGAGTGTCTGCAGTTGTGGTGTGGCAACAGGAGCCATGGTCTTTGTGCTCCAACTCTGCCAATATTCCGGTATGCTGATTTTATTTCCGTTGGTTTTTATCGGCATCCATACGTAGGTTGCGGCAGAAGCCTGATGAGGATAGCTCCATCTGTCACCCATAAACATGAACGTAGTATCGTTTTTGTTGATAATGGGCAGTACGTATGATGACTGGCTGTTCCATGTCAGTGTGCCTTTTGGACAAAACAGTCCACCCTTATGCCATGGTCCCTCTATATTCTTCGCCCAATGATACATGTTGTCGTTTTTCTCCCAACTTGTCAGGTTGCTGCTTAGCATGAAATAATATCCGTTTGTATGGAACATTGCCGGCGACTCTCCCATACCCTTTATATCTGCCACCTGTCGGTCTATGCTGTGGTAGTCGTCCGAGAGCTTGTAAACCGGTCCGTGGTGAACGAGCAAGTAGGCCGTTCCGTCGTTGTCTTGGAAAATGCCGATATCCCATTTTTTCATTGGTTTGCCGTCAATCATCAGCGGTCCGCGGAAGGTGTATTCCCCATTAATGGTTTTAGATGTGGCATAACAAGTGTAAGGGTCTTTGTATTTCAGATTGTCGCTGTGCATGAACATCACGTATTCGCCCGTTTTCGGGTTCTTCAGCACCTTCACTCTTTCGCCAACCCTTTCCGGTCCCATCAGTCCACTTGCTTGCATCGGCAGCACAACTCGTTCAAAACGCCACTTTGTCAAGTCGGCAGAAGAGTAGCATGAGAATCCAGGAAAGGCATTCGATGAGTCTGATTTCCATTCGCCGAATAGCCAGTAGCGTCCGTTGTCGTAGATGATGCCAGCTCCATGAGCATTCACTATATTCCCGTTTTGGTCGTACCATGGAATACCGTTCTCTATGGTTCCTCCATAGACAGTCGCTTCATTTGCTTTTGCTGTGAGTGTATGCAGAGCGACTGCTGAGCAAAGCATTGGCAAAATAATTCGATAGATTTTTTTCATAAATTCTTACCTTATATATTATTAATAAATTTCACGCTGCAAATTTACTGTTTCTGGGCTACGATATTAGTTGATTATCATTCAGAGAAAGATGAAAGTCGTTCAGTAGTTGTGTTTTGAATGATTTTTATCCTTTGTTGAAATAAATTGTAGCAATACGTATTTACATATCTTATACTTTTGCGCCAGAATTTAATCTTTAAACAAAAAAGAATATGAAACGAGCTAACCTAAAACAGTCGAAAGCACTGCCTCTATTATTAATAGGAATGGGAGTTCTTTCAACTTTGCCTCTCGCAGGCTATGCTTCAGTAGCATCCGACCGCTTTGTTGCAGCAAATGACAAACAGTCTGTAAAAGGACACGTAAAGGATGCAAACGGCGAGCCGATTATCGGTGCCACTATTAAAGTAAAGAACCAGTCGGCAGGAGCCATTACCGATCTTGACGGAAATTTCAGTATCGATGCTCCAGCAGGTTCCGTGATTGTAGTATCCTATATAGGATATGTGGATCAGGAGGTGACAGCCAAACCAGGTAAAGATCTTGTTATCGTGATGAAAGAAGACTCAAAGTCGTTGAACGAGGTAGTTGTGGTAGGTTTCGGAACCCAAAAGAAAGTGAACTTGACAGGTTCAGTAGGTGTTGCCACTTCCGAAGAGATTGCTTCACGTCCGGTATCAAATGCAGTACAGGCATTGCAAGGAGTTGTTCCAGGACTCTCTATTACAACTTCAAGCGGTTCGCTTGACAAGAGTATGAATATTAACGTCCGTGGAACGGGAACTATAAGTGATGGTTCAAGCGGTTCCCCACTTATCCTTATCGACGGTATGGAGGGCGACCTCAATACTGTGAACCCACAAGATATCGAGAGTATCTCTGTATTGAAAGATGCTGCAGCCTCTTCAATTTATGGTTCGAGAGCACCATTCGGTGTCATCCTCGTAACGACAAAGAGTGGTAAAGAAGGAAAAACCCAAATTAATTATACTACCAACTTCCGTTGGGCTACTCCATTGTCATTGCCAGAATCTATGGACTCATACACATGGGGCTTGTTCCTGAATACAGCCCTTACAAATTCCGGAAAACCGGCAAAGTTCAGCGACGAGACATTGCAGAAAATGCTCGACTATCAGGCAGGCAAACTGTCAGTAGGTCTTGATCCTTCGCCAACGAATCCATCGGCATGGGAGAACTCATGGACATACGGATATGCTAATGAAGACCTCTACAAGAACCTCTATAAGAGTAGTTCGTTCGCACAGGAGCACAACCTTAGCGTGAATGGTGGTGGCAAGGATGTTACTTACTATGCATCTTTCAATTATCTCGGACAGGACGGATTCCTTAAAATAGGTGACGACGGACTGAAACGCTATAATTATAACGGTAAAATAAACGCCAACATCTTGCCATGGATGAAGCTTAACGCCAGTGCAAGATGGACGCATACCAACAACTGGCGCCCTACAAGTCTGACGGATGGCGTGTATAACTATCTCGGACGCGGAAACTGGCCTAACATTCCTATACATGATGCCAACGGATATCTGCGCGGTGAGCAGTTGCCGGCACTTCGCGATGGTGGTCAGCACAAGACAACGACCGACGAGATGTACTATCAGGCAGGACTTACTATCGAACCAATAAAGAACTGGATTACGAGGGCTGAACTCAACTACAGTCTGACAAATATTAATCTGCGCGAAGTAAGCATCAATGTGGCTAAAGAGCACGATACGGCAGGAAACCCAATCCTTTCAGACCCGACTTCGTCTTTGAAACAAGCTCAGACAAAAGACAAATACCTGAACTTCAACGCATATACAGAATATAGCAAAAGCTTCAACGATAGCCACAACTTCAAAATTATGGGTGGTTACCAGATGGAGCAGATGGATGAAAGTTACTGGTCTACTAAAAAATACGGATTGATAGACAGCAACAAGCCTGTGTTTGACCTCACAAACGGTCTTAACGGAAAGGGAGAGACTCAAACACCAGACATCTCTGGATATGACCAGACATGGAAGACTGTAGGATTTTTCTCACGTCTCAACTATGACTACAAGGGCCGTTACCTTGCAGAAGTAAATGTTAGATATGACGGATCTTCACGTTTCCGCAAAGACCACCGCTGGACATGGTCTCCTTCGTTCTCTCTTGGATGGAACATCGCACAGGAAGATTTCTGGAAAAACATTCAGGATAAGGTTAGTCTGCTGAAACTCCGCTTCTCTTACGGACAGCTCAGCAACCAGAATACAACAGCATGGTATCCTACATACCGTTCTATGACACTTGCCTACAACAGCGGTTCATGGCTGCAGGGTGGCATGCGTACCAATACTTCAAAGATAGGCGACCTCATCAGTACAGCCCTTACATGGGAGAAGGTGAGCAGCTGGAATGCCGGACTTGACTGGGGAGCTTTCAACAACCGACTTACAGGTAGCTTTGATGTTTACACACGTTACACAAAGGATATGGTGGGACCGGCTAACGAGTTGCCTGCTACTCTCGGTATCGCCGTGCCTAAGACAAACAACTGCGACTTGCATACAACTGGTTGGGAATTGCAGGTTAGATGGCGCGACCGACTGAAAAACGGACTCGGATATGGAGTGGCTCTCAGTCTGTCTGACCAAAACACATACATTGACTCTTATCCTGGAAACACCACAAACTCTACTGCCTCTTATCTGAAGGGACACAAGATAAACGAGATTTGGGGATATGAAACTATCGGCATAGCTAAGACCGACGAGGAAATGAACAATCATCTTGCTTCTCTACCTAATGGAGGTCAGGATGCTATCGGTTCGCAGTGGGCTGCCGGTGATATCATGTACAAGGATTTAAATGGCGATGGTAAGGTTGACTGTGGAGCCGGAACCCTTGAGGATCATGGAGATATGAAGATTCTCGGTGATGATAATCCTCACTATTTCTTCAGTCTTGATTTAACAGCCGACTGGAAAGGATTTGATTTCAGGGCGTTCTTCCAAGGTGTGTTGAAACATGACTTCTGGCCAGGTGGTGACGCTACGACAAACAATGAAGGTGCCGGAGGTTACTTCTGGGGTGTAAGAGGAAACAAGAACGAATGGCACATGCGTGGTTTCAAGAACTACGAAGATTATTTCCGTGCTGAACCTATCGGACTCAATGGACATGAGATACCAGCAAATACGGATTCTTATTTCCCACGTCCATTGCTATCATACGCAGATGGAGCAAAGAACCAGCAGGTCCAGTCGCGCTACATGCAGAATGCTGCTTATGTTCGCTTGAAGAACCTGCAGTTGGGTTACACCCTGCCTAAGACTATCACTCAGAAGTGGGGTATTAGCAATTGTCGTGTATATCTGTCGGCAGAGAATGTATTTACTATTACGTCACTTTTCGACATCTTTGATCCAGAGACATGTTCAGGTGGTGTAGGTGGTAATGCCTATCCATTGTCACGCACATGGTCAGTAGGTTTAAGTTTAACACTTTAAAAAACAGACAAAGTTATGAATACTAAATATTTATATATAGCAATGTTGGCAGCAGCAATGCCAGTAACATTCAGTTCTTGTAATGATTATCTGGACGAAGAGCCACAGTCTGTTGTCACACCAGAGAGTTATTTCACAGAAGCCTCACAACTGCTGGCTTATGCAGACGGAAGCTACAGCAGTATTCTGCCTGCTATAAAGAACAACTCGTTTGGTATCTATGGTGAGGATGCCGGTACTGACAATCAGCTCGATATTACGCCGAATTCCGACCTTTATGAGAACGGACATTGGAAGGTTCCACAGAAGGATGCCGATAATTGGGACTTCGAGAACATCTACCGTTGCAATTATTTCTTCAGCGAGGTACTGCCGAAGTTCGGCGATGACCTTAGCGGTTCAAAAAATACGATAACCGGTAATCTGCAGAACATCCGCCATTACATCGGCGAGATGTATTTCTTGAGAGCTTATGAGTATTTCAACAAACTCATGAAATATGGTGATTTCCCGATTATTACCACTCCTCTGAAAGAAAACCGTCAGGAACTTTCAGATGCAAGCAAGAGAATGCCTTGTAACGAAGTGGCACGTTTCATTCTTTCTGACCTCGACAAGGCTATCACCTTGATGGATGGTACTTCTGTTGCTACGACACGCATCAATCGCGATCTCGCCCTTACGTTCAAGAGTCGTGTGGCTCTCTACGAAGGAACATGGCTGAAGTATTTCAAAGGCACAGCTTTCGTTCCTGGCAACAGCGAATGGGTAGGAGCTAAGAAAGACTACAACAAAGACTATCAGTTCCAAACTGGTAGCATCGATGCCGAGATAAATTGGTTCCTTGATCAAGCTATGACATCAAGCAAGGACGTGGCTGAACGCTATAAAAATTCTTTGACTGAGAATACTGGTAGCTTCCAGAACACAGCCGAAGAACCAGCTAACCCTTATTTCGATATGTATGCTTCTGACGATGTGTCAAGCTATAAGGAGGTATTGCTATGGAGAGACTTCGGCACGAACCAGGCTAACAACGATGTTGCCCTTGCTGCCAACAGCAATAACTTCAATATCGGAGTCACACGAAGCTTCGTTCAGAACTTCCTTATGGCAGACGGAACTCCGGTTTATTGCCATGGCAATTATGCCGATGGCGACGGATACTACAAAGGCGATAAGTCATTAGATAATGTAAAGACAAACCGCGACACTCGTCTATCTGTATTCCTGAAGTCACCAGGTCAGAACAACATCCTAACAAACTCTGTTCCAGGTCTTAGCAACCTGTTCCTCGTAGAGCCGAATCCGGATTTGCTCAACACTATGGGTAACGGAAACGGCATCTATACAACGGGTTACACTATACGCAAGGGTGGTGCTCGCGATTCAAAATTCTGCGAACAGCTTAAAGGTTATGTAGGCATCGTTATGGTGCGCTCCGTTGAGGCTTTGCTCAACTATATGGAAGCAAGCTATGAGCGTGAAGGACAGCTTGATGCTACAGCTCGCGAGTATTGGCAGATTATCCGTCGTCGTGCAGGAGTGAGCGATGATATTGACAAGACTATCCAAATGACCAATATGCAGAAAGAGGCAGAGAATGATTGGGCTGCTTACTCGGCAGGAACATTGCTTTCAGACAAGACTCTTTATAACATCCGCCGTGAGCGTAGATGCGAGTTTATCGGCGACGGTATGCGTTCTATGGACCTGCATCGCTGGCGTGCAATGGACCAACTCATTGCGAAGGCTTATATTCCTGAGGGCATCCATCTCTATAACACTTCGCTTGAGAGCTTCTATGCCGACAAGATCATTGCCGACGGATCTTCTAAGGCAAACCTCTCGTCGAAGGACAAGAGCGAGTATGTTCGTCCGTTCCAACGCACAACGGCACAACTCTGCTACAACGGTTATACCTGGAGCCTTGCCCACTATCTTAACCCACTGCCATACAACCAGTTCCAACTTACGGCAGCCGACGGTAAGACAGTTTCAGAGTCTCCGCTCTACCAAAATCCTTACTGGCCTTTGGAGCCAAACAAGGCAGCAGAGAAATAATGTAATCTAAGTTCCAATATGGGAACTTGAAAATAAAGACGAAATGTTTTCTAACTCTTTTGATATAAATGTAGTAAATTGATTTGGTTATGCCTGCTATTTGTTAGTTATAATGAGTAGCAGGCTTTTATTGCTTTGTTCAACTTCGGGTTCTGACACTTGCAAAACCAAACTTTTATGTCATTAATCCAAAGTCAGGCAAGAAAACATTCTCTCTTTTGCACGTTTGTTCTTTTCTTTGTAAATTTGCATTATACTCGAAAAAATATTCTTTTATTATGAATAAACTGTTAACCCTCTTGGTATGCTTATGTTATGCTGTTCTTTTGCTTGCGCAGCCTCCGCTTGTTGTAAATCATATCGGCATTGACAAGGGACTGCCCAACGGCTTTGTCTTGGATATGGAGCAAGACGCTAAAGGTTTTGTATGGGTTGCCACGGAAGTAGGTGTGGCGCGTATTGCCGGAAACGATGTTTTGTCGCTAAAGAGTTTTAATTCAAAACTCAACGACGACAAAATGAAATGCCTGTATTATGACAAGAATGAGGATATAATGTGGCTCGGCACGCAACAGAAAGGCATTACACTTTTCGACTGCAAACATCAGCGCATGTCTTCGCTGACAACACAGAATGGACTGGCGCAGAATACGATAAGTGATATTACAGGTGGAACTAATGGTATTGTATGGATAGCGTATTTCAATGGAGAAATACAATATTATGACACAAAGACAGGAAAGGTACACGACTATATACGTGCCCAAAAGGGTAAGACTCATCCTGTAAGCCAAATTTTTGACGACGGTAACGGACATCTTTATGTTGCACATCTGTATGATGGATTAACTGTAGTAGATTTGACAACGAAAGGCATTCGCCGCTATACAAAGGGTATGAACGGCTTGACCTCGAATTCTGTACAAACGATATTCGTTGACCATCTTAAAAACATTTGGGTAGGAACGCTGGACGGACTTTTCCTTTACGATCCGATGGCAGAAAGTTTCACGGCTGTAGGCATGGGTATGGGAGATGCCGGACTGGCTGGCTCATACGTGAGAAGCATAAACGAGACTGCCGATGGACGATTGCTTGTAGCTACTGATCCAGGTGGGATAAGTATATTGAAAAGTTTGTCACCTATGAATCCTATCGTGGTTTCTGTTCATAATATTTATAGTGGCGAGATTCTTTCGTCTGCCAACATAAGGAAAATCTTTGAGGACAAATACGGGAACCTGTGGGCTGGAAACTATTGTACAGGGGTGGATGTAATAAGCGACAAACAGTCTGTCATTTACAATCTCTCTGTTTCTATTCCTCAGTTGCAGAAGGAACATGTATATGCTGTGTGCAGCCAGAATGACGGCAGCGTATGGCTCGGAGGAGAAGACAAGCTTTGGTTGGTGAAAGACAACAAGGTGGTTAAGACAGTAAACTTCAACCCTTCGGGCAAGATAAAAAGTGCCATTGCCTATATCATGATGCTCGATCGGAAGGGAAACCTGTGGGTTGGTGTAAATGATTTTGGGGCTTTCGTTTACTCCACGCAGACTGGAAAGGTGACTGAAATAAGGGAAACAGCAAACCTTGATATTCATGCATTCAGTGAGGCTCCATCCGGTGAAGTGTGGATAGGGTCAGAACGTGGAGTCTATATCTATGATAAAGGTAAGGTGAGATACCTCTCTTCTTGCACCGACAGTCCTGTCTATGCCATCTGTCGGGACAGAATAGGGCAATGGTGGATAGGTACACTCGGCAACGGACTATTCTTGCTTGATGCCATGGGAAAAGAAAAGTATCATCTTACGGAAGGAAAGGAACTGCCGAGCAGCAATATTAATCAAATTTATTCTGCTCGTAACGGCACTCTTTGGATTGCTACATACAAGGGACTCATAGAGGTAAAGAATCCAAAGAACTTTACTAATATGAATCTCTATGACGAGCGGCAGAATATTCTCGACAGTCATATCCGTGCCATTGCCGAAGACAAGAACGGAAATCTGTGGGTAAGCACTTATTCAGGAATTGCATGCTTTAATGTCAGCCGCAAGATTTTCGACAATTTCACTGACAGTCAGAGTGGGGCTATTGGCGGCTTTGCCGAGAGCTCAGCAACGATTACTCCTAATGGCATTATTTATTTTGGTTCGCCGAATGGCGTATGCTACCTTAACCCTCAGGTGTTCAGTTCTACAAGAGAAATCTCACCGCTTTATATCGTTGCGTGTCGTGACTTGAGTCTCGACTCCGACCGCAAAGCTTACAGCATTTGTGAACTCGATGACAAAGGCAGAGTAGTGTTGGCATATAATCACAATACGCTGAACCTTACTTTCACTCTATCTGACTATTCGCAAATTGACGAGGCTGAGTACAGGTATCAGATGGAAGGACTTGACGGGAAATGGATTTATACGTACAACGATGACAACGTGGTGTTTCGCAATCTTGCTCCGGGCAGATACACCTTCAAGGTGCAAGCCCGTTTGAAAAACCAGTCATGGACAAGTGCTCAAGAGACATCGCTCATTATTATTGTCAATCCACCGTTTTGGTGGGCATGGTATGCCAAGTTGCTTTATATTCTGCTCCTTGCCGTTTTCGTCTATTATGCCTTTAGACGATATAAGCACAAGATAATGCATCGGGCACAGTTGGCTATGCAACTCAAACAGAACCGCGACCGCCAGGAACTCAACGAGGAGAGACTTCGCTTCTACACCAACATCACCCACGAGTTGCGCACTCCACTGACTCTCATTCTCGGTCCGCTCGACGATTTGTCAGGCGATACATCTTTGCCACCGCGCATTCATCAGCGTATCGACATGATACACGAAAGTGCGCTGCGACTTCTCGGATTGATAAACCAAATTCTTGAATTCCGCAAGGTTGAAACACAAAACAAACGTCTGTCTGTCTCGAAATGCTCGTTGCAGAATATAGTGAAAGAGGTTGGTTTGCAGTATAAGGAACTTAACCAAAACGCTAATGTTGTGTTCAATATTCAGGTCGACGACAATATTCCGCTGATGTATATCGACCGTGAGGTTATAACTTCTGTATTAAACAACCTTCTGAGCAATGCCGTGAAATATACTCCAAATGGAACAATAACCCTGTCTGTTGTTTCCGCAGCTCGCGGTGGGAAGAGATATGCAGACATCTCTGTAGCCGATACCGGCTATGGCATAGGCAAGGAAGCGCAGCTGCACATTTTTGACCGCTATTATCAGGCAAAGGAGCAGCATCAAGCTTCAGGTACAGGAATTGGTCTGTCGCTTGTGAAATCACTCGTGGAACTCCATGAAGGGGAGGTGAGCGTTGACAGTCAACTTGACAAGGGGTCTACGTTTACGGTATCTCTGCTTATAGACAATGTTTACCGGAATGCCTTGCACAAGGATGTGGAAACATCCCCCGTTGCAACAGCCGTTTCTGTAAAGGATAATGTAGAAGAGACTACCGAAGTGGATAATAAAAAGCCTACGCTCTTAGTTGTTGAGGATAATCCTGACATAATAGAGTATATTGCCTCTTCGCTCGATGACTCCTTTGTAGTTCTCAAAGGAAAAAACGGAAGGGAAGGAATGAACATTGCTATCGAGAAAGTGCCCGACATTATTGTGAGCGACATTATGATGCCAGAGATGGACGGAATAGAAATGGTGAAGATATTGAAGAATGATGTAAGAACAAGTCATATACCGATTATCTTGCTCACTGCAAAAGACAGTGTTGAGGATAAAGAAGAAGGCTACGACAGCGGTGCCGACTCGTATCTTACAAAACCGTTCAGCGTGAAGCTCCTGTTGAGCCGTATCAATAATCTGCTTGAAAGTAGGCGTCGACTTGCATCTGCCATTACTCGCCATATGAATCTGCCGATGCCGGGGAGCGCTACCGATGCCGACAGTTCTTCAGCTCAGGAAGATGTGGTTGACGAACTTAATGCCGTGGATAGGAGATTCCTTGAAAAGCTTACGGCTATCGTTGAGGAAAATATAGCCACGCAAGATGTTGATATGGCATTTGTTACCGACAAGATGAACATGAGCCACTCTACTTGCTACCGAAAAGTAAAAGCCTTGACAGGCATATCGCCTAATGAGTTTATCCGGAAGATAAAGCTGAAAAACAGCGCACGACTGATTCTCGACGGAGAGTACAGTATTACGCAGATTGCCTACATGACAGGCTTTAACAACTTGAGTGCTTTCCGCCGTGCCTTTAAAATTGAATATAGTGTGCTCCCATCGGAGTATGCCGATATGATAAGAAATAAAAACAAATAATTAAGAATATGAACATTAATATTAAAAAGAAAGCTTTTGCCATTCTGATGGCATTTGTAGTAGGATTGCCTGTTTTTGCCGACAGCTACAATATCTGTAATTACGGTGCCAAGGGTGATGGCAAAAACCTCGACAGCAAGGCTGTTAATGCAGCAATTGATTCTGCTTCGGCAAGTGGAGGCGGCACCGTTGTTGTGCCTGCCGGAACTTACCTGTGTGGTTCAATTATCCTGAAAAGCAACATCAACCTTTATCTTGAGGCAGGCGCCGTAATAAAAGCCACCAGCGATGCCACGGCATATACGCCGAGCGAGGAGTTTAATTTTCCGGAGTATCAGGATGGTGGACATACTTATTTTCATAACAGCTTGATTTGGGCTGAAGGACAAGAGAATGTTTCTATTACTGGACATGGTATGATTGACGGTGGTGGACTGACAAACAAGGATACTGAAACTGCCGGTGTGGTACATGGCGGAAGTATCGGTATGGGTGACAAGGCAATTGCTTTGAAGCTCTGCAAAAATATCCTTATCCGCGACATCACTATTTTCCGTGGCGGTCATTTCGCTATTATCGTTACAGGATGTGAGCGTGGCACTATAGATAATGTTACCGTAGACACAAATCGCGATGGAATAGATATCGACTGCTCCAAGTATCTCTCTGTAACCAACTGTAAGGTAAACACTCCTCACGATGATGCCATCGTGCTGAAAGCAAGTTATGCACTGAAGAAGGCTGTGGCTTGTGAGCATATTCAGATAAACAATTGTCTGGTTACCGGATACAAGCTTGGCTCGTTCCTCGACGGTACATACGTACCAGAGAAGGTAAACTGGGTTTGCGGACGCATAAAATTAGGTACGGAAAGCAACGGTGGCTATAAAAACATCAATATCACCAACTGCAACTTTATGTATTCTTCAGGTATCGCCTTTGAAGAGGTAGACCAGGGCAGAATGGAGAATATCGTTGTAAATAATCTCTCTATGGTTCATGTTCACCATTATCCTATTTATATCACCACTGGTTGTCGTAACCGTGGACCTAAGGATGTTGAACAACCGAGTTATGGCGGAGACATTATGATTAGCAACATTATGGCTCAAGACTGTGACAGCCTTGCCGGGATTATCGTTACAGGTATGAAGGAAGAACCGCTGCGCAACATCACTCTACAGAATATCTCAATTGAATACCGTGGTGGCGGAAATGCCTCGCTTCGCGACAATGAATATCGTGAACAGGACAAAAATTATCCTGAACCACGATGGGCAGGACCTACTCCAGCATACGGACTCTTTGCTCGCCACGTGGACGGTTTGAATGTAACCAATGTTCATTTTCGCACGATGGTTCCAGACTATCGCCACATGGTTATCCTTGACGATGTAAAGAACGATAACATACAGAATATCTCTGGTCCGGTGGAGAAGGGGGCAAAAAAGATTGTTGTGAAGAAACAGATGCGTAAATAGTCTATATAATTACTTATATTGACAGTAAATGTATTCGTGAGATTCGAGAAATTCGTGTTCAAAAATACATCATGGTATGAGCACAAATTCCAAGAATCCCACGAATTGTTTTTATTTATATAAATGTCAATTTGTTCCCTTCTTGAACCTTAACACATTCAGCGAGTATGGTGGAATCTCAACCGAGATCTTTCCATTGAACGCATTTATCACTTTCTCTGTGGGATAAACATTCTTCGTGTTAATAATGTCGTTCTCTTCATCTCCAGAAGTTGCCGTCAGTTGATGCCACACCCCACTTATTATCTGTTTTCCGTTGAGGTCAATAACAGTTGGAGCATTTTCTTTCCCCATGTTTACAACCTTTAGAATTATTTCGCTTGAGCGATTATCGAAAGTGGCAGACGAGAAGATCTTTGATATCGTATTCTCTTGACTCACATCCATTATCCTTGTCCCTATATTGTTTGCCATCATCTTCTGCACATAATAGGAAGGAGTGCCAAGAGCTTTCTCCGAGTTAAACTGTATCATGTCGGGTGCCCATCTTATATCGTTCACGTTGGCAAAGATCGGAGCGTATGATGCCATCTTCACTATGTCTGAATTATTCTCCATGCCCATCATAAACACAGCCTCGCCCAATGCAGCGTACAGAGAACCGTTCTTTCCGTAATTTCTTGTTACCGATATTCACAACATACAGAGGCTTGGCTTTCAAGTCCTCCGCAAGTTGCAGATATTCATGAAATCCTAATCCATCACTTGTCCTGTAATTCCAATTTACATTCAGATGTCCAGGTCTGTTCTCTATTGGTCCTACTGTTCTTTCCCAATGGAAAGCATTTTCTGGCGATTTCTTTCCTTCAACGAAGCATCCGCCAGGGAAGCGCATGAATTTAGGGTGCAAGTCCTCAAGCATTTTTGCCAAATCTATCCTGCATCCGTTTTCTCTGTTTTTGTATGTTGGAGGAAACAAACTTACCATATCAAGAATTATTTCGCCGTTTCCGTCTGCTACAAATTCAAACTGTGCCATAGCATCATTTCCGTTTGAAGTCAATACGGCATTATATTTTTTCCATCCCTTTCCGATTTTTTCTTTTATGCGGGTTTCAGCATATACTTTGTTTGTATTTGCGTCAGACAGTCGTACTTTCAGATTACCTTTGTAGTTTCCTTTCGCCCAAAATGTAAGTTTGTATGTATTGCCACTCACGGCATTTATGCCCCAGAATCCATTGTTTATCAACGAGACAGTAGATTTTCGAGTTGCAGAGATATTCCATTGCAATGCATTATGCTGTGCTTCATTCAGTAAATTTTGGTTAACAAGTTTTATGCTTGTACCTTGATTCTTATCGCTTTTCAGTTTCCATGCAGAAATTTCATCATCATCTTCAAATGAGCGATTGCGTATCAGTTCTGCATACAGTCCGCCATCGGCAGCATGGTTTATGTCTTCATAGAAAATGCCGTACAAGTTTGGTGATACTTCAGTTGCGGTTTCCTGTTCTTTAACCTGTATGCTGACTTGTGCGTTTATTCCTAAACCGAGTGTAAACATACAGGCAGTGAGTAATGATTTTCTTTTCATTTTCATTAAAGTCTTATGTTATTTAAGCATTAATAGTTTTTCCTTTCCAAAGTTACTCTTTTCTTGTATACTGTGCAAGGTCGTGTTAAACCTTGACTGATAATCATCCAAGAATGGTGGATAATTTTGCTTGGACTAACATTGTGTGGGTAAATTGTAGTGGAAATATTAGTGTTTTTACAGTATAATAGTATTATTGATATGGTTTTTATACGTTGAAATGTTTTTAATTTATTAATTTTGTGACGACTAAAACTTTTGGGCATGGTATATTGTCATGCATCTAATAACATAAAATAATAAATACATGAACAAGAAGAAATTTTTTATATCTTTAATCTTTGGATTTGAGGCAATGGCTGTTTCTGCACAACTGCCATACCAAAACCCGGCATTGTCGGCAGAAGAACGAGCTGCCGACTTGTGTTCACGCCTTACAATTGAAGAGAAAGCCGCTCTGATGCAAAACAATTCTCCTGCAATTCCGCGCCTTGGCATTCCGCAGTTTGCATGGTGGAGCGAGGCATTACATGGCATTGGTCGCAACGGCTACAGCACGGTATTTCCGTCGTGTATAGGTATGGCAGCATCGTTCGACGATGTGATGCTGGAGAAAATATATACTGCCATCAGTGATGAGGGGCGTGCAAAGAATACGGCACAAAGAAAGAAAGGAACAGTAACTACATACCAGGGATTGTCGTTTTGGACTCCAAATATAAACATCTTCCGCGATCCAAGATGGGGCAGGGGACAGGAAACCTACGGTGAGGACCCTTATATGAACTCTCGTATGGGGCAGGCAGTAGTTAGAGGTCTGCAAGGACCTTCCGGGCATAAATACATGAAATTGCTTGCTTGTGCCAAGCATTTTGCCGTTCATAGTGGACCTGAGAAGACTCGTCACCACTTTGATATTGAGAACCTCTCGCCTCGCGATCTTTGGGAAACATACTTGCCGGCATTTAAAGACCTTGTTCAAAAGGCTGATGTAAAAGAGGTGATGTGTGCCTATCAGCGTTTTGAAGGAGAACCTTGTTGTGGAAGTAAAAAATTGTTGCAACAGATTCTTCGTAATGATTGGCACTTCAACGGACTTGTTGTTAGTGATTGTGGATCAATCAGCGACTTTTGGGTGCAAGGCAGGCATGGAGTGTCTAAGGATGCTGCTTCAGCTTCGGCAAAGGCTGTGTTAAGTGGTACCGATGTTGAGTGCGGAAGCAATTATTCGAAGTTGCCGGATGCTGTAAAGGCTGGTGAGATATCTATGGAACAGGTGGATGTCAGCGTGCGCCGACTGCTCAAGGCTCGCTTTGAACTTGGCGATTTTGATGATGACCAACTTGTGGAATGGACAAAGATACCGGAGACGGTTGTCGCATCAAAGGAACACAAGAAACTTGCTTTGAAGATGGGAAGAGAGCAGATGGTGCTCTTGCAGAATAAAAACAATATTCTCCCATTGAAGAAGAACGACAGCAAGATTATGGTTATGGGACCGAATGCTGCTGACTCTCTCGTATTGTGGGGAATTTATTTCGGACAGCCCACACATTCTGTAACCGTACTTGAAGGCATTAACAACAAGCTGGGCAGAAAGGTTGCCTATACAAAGGCTACAGGCATAACGGAAATAAAGGATTCGGAGAGCCTTTTTGGCAGACTTGTTTCGGCAGACGGACAGCAGGGTATGTCGGCAAAATACTGGAATAACACTGAAATGAGCGGTACACCATGTGTAGAGACCCGCTATTCTGCCGGGCTCAACTTCGACAACGGCGGCAACACGGCATTTGCTGCCGGGGTTAATCTCGACAATTTCACGGCTCAGTATAAGGGAACATTCATTCCTGCAGAGAATGGAACGGTGCAGTTCAATTTCTCCCACAGCAACGGTACTCGGTTGATTGTAAATGGCGATACTATATATAATAGATGGAAGCGGTCACGTTTGCTCTACAACGAGAAGCAGCTGAAGGTTGAGGCTGGTAAGAAATACGACATAGAACTCGACTACAAACAGCTTACAGGTTCTGCCACATTGAGCTTTGACATTGCAAAGATAAGTTATCCTACTGTTCAGGATATTGTTGCAAAGGCAAAAGATGTCGAGACGATAATCTTTGTCGGTGGCATATCGCCAAATCTTGAGCGTGAGGAGGCTAAGGTGACAGAACCTGGATTTGACAATGGCGACCGCACGAGTATAGAGCTTCCCGATGCACAGCGTCGTGTGCTTAAAGCTCTTCATGATGCCGGTAAGAAAATTGTATTGGTAAACTGTAGTGGCAGTGCCGTGGCTCTTGCTCCAGAAACGGAAACCTGTGATGCCATTCTTCAGGCATGGTATCCGGGAGAACAGGGCGGAAATGCTGTTGCCGATGTGTTGTTTGGCGACTATAATCCGTCAGGAAAGCTTCCTGTCACTTTCTATAAGAACGACAGTCAGTTACCATCGTTCGATGATTACAGTATGCAGAACCGCACCTACCGCTATTTCAAGGGCGAACCTCTCTATCCGTTTGGCTATGGTCTCAGCTATACCACATTCAAATACGGCAAGCCGAAGTTTGATGCCAAAAACGGTAAGCTGACGGTGAGTGTTACGAACAACGGTAATGCAGACGGAACGGAAATTGTTCAGGTATATCTTCGCAACGACAAGGATACTGATGGACCGATAAAAACATTGCGTGGCTTCTCAAGAGTAGAGCTGAAAGCTGGCGAAACTAAAAACGTGGCAGTAGACATGCCAAGGGAAAGCTTTGAATGTTGGGACAGTTCTTCAAACACGATGCGTGTGATGAAAGGCAAATACACATTGTTCGTAGGTTCTTCAAGTATGGAGAAGGATTTGCAACAGATAAAGGTTAAGCTATAGTTATAGAATTTGGGCTAATTTAAAGAAATGCGCCATATATGAGAAACCACTTCTCATGTATGGCGCTACAAATTTACAACATGTTGGCGGTTAATTTAGTTTCATTTGGAAATTGGAGTGATAATATTTATTATCGAAGAATATTTTGAGGTAATTTAAATAGCTAAAAGGAAAGCCAAAGTTTATTCTATATCTTTCTTTCTCGCGTGATATTTTTTAATTTTTAATTGCCACTATTGCTACTATACTATATAACTTGCTTATTTATAGTTATTTAAACGAATGGCAATTAATGATTAATTGCCATTTAATTGCCACTAAAATGATTAAATATGGCATTATCTGCCACTAATATTTGAAAAAATATGATGTTTTTGACTGAATTTGCTAAAATAACAAGTCTGTTTTCTTGTAAATTTGCAAAATATTTAGTATCTTTACAGCATAAATGATACACTCACGAAATATAAATCAAACTATTAAAATTGAAACGTATGAAACTGAATTTAAGCGGTGAAAAAATGGAATGCAATGTTGAAACCTACCGGCTTGGAGGGCGTTACCTGCCTTGTTATATCCAGAATAACGGTAGGGAACAAAGAGCAACAAGGCATAATCCGAAACTTGAAAAAAAGTAAAATATGAAAATAACATTTGCGCATTATAATCGTTCAAACGAACTTAAAGTGTCGACACGCACATTCGACCAGTTTATAGACAGAGTTAAACATGACAGCAAGAGTCTTGCAGTGACACGTTTCCGCGAGAGCGTGCCAGCTTTGGATTTTGGTTATCAGTACTATAAAGGCATGAAGACATGGACACATGTGATGCCGGCAGCAGAATATAGTAAAGATGATAGCGGAAATCTTGTTTTTAAGGCTTCAACAGGATTGCTGTTGCTCTCGTTTAATGATATTACAGATATGGATGGAGTGGAGGGCGTTAAACGCTCGGTGGCATTTCTGCCGTCAACATTCTGTGTGGTTGAGAGTGCCGATGCAAAAGGGGTGCATGTGCTTGTAAGTTATGCTGATGAGAATAACCAACTGCCTACAGACGAGACTTCTGCCGAACAACTGTATAAGGTTGCCTTTGCCGATGCTGCTCCCGTGTATCGCTCGGTGGTAAAGGCAACGTTGCAGACTTCTACGCTTGGACTTAAAAACGATTTCCTGATGACTCTTGATGAGGCTCCGTATTATAACCCTAAGGCGTCGCCTCTGCGGATAAACAAAAATGTTAGGCGACAAGCTCTCGACTTTCAATCGGCAACTGTTGATGTGGTGAAAGTTGGTAATACAGATGGAAATAATGGCAACATCCGCGACAGCATAAAGGATAATATAGAGCGGATGATGGATTTCCTGAATTCAAAATATGAATTCCGTTACAACACGGTGATGAAATACACCGAATATATGGAGAAAGAAGGGTGGCAGGTGTTCAGACCTGTTGACCCAAGAACGCAAAAGCAAATGACGCTCGATGTGCAGTTGCAGAATATAAGAGTGTCGATAAAAGATGTGCGTAACTTCTTGGAATCTAATTATATACGCAATTATTTTCCGATAGACGACTATCTGTTTAAATGTCGTGGAAAATGGGATGGCAAGGATTATATTCGAAGTTTGGCACGCACAGTGCCTACAGACAACCCCTACTGGGAAGACTGGTTCTACACGTGGTTTATAGGAATGGTAGACCAATGGCATTTTTATGGTTCACGCACTTACGGAAACAGTATTGTGCCATTGTTGATTTCAAAACAAGGATATAACAAGAGTACTTTCTGCAGGCGACTGATACCGGAGGAGTTGCAGTGGGGTTACAACGACAATATTGTGCTGTCGGAAAAACGCCAAGTGCTTCAGGCAATGTCGCAGTTTCTGCTTATAAACCTTGATGAGTTCAATCAGATTTCGGCTAAAGTGCAACAGGGATTTCTGAAGAACCTTGTACAGCTGCCAAACGTAAAGACAAAGCGTCCGTATGGTGGGCATGTGGAAGAGTTTCCGCGCCTTGCATCGTTTATAGCCACGAGCAATATGGATGATGTGCTTTTTGACCCATCGGGCAACCGGCGTTTTCTTGGGGTAGAACTCACCGGTCCTATAGATGTGAGCCATCGTCCAAACTACACGCAGCTCTTTGCACAAGCTCTTGCAGCCATTGACAATGGCGAGAAAGGATATTTTGATATTAGTGAAACAAAGCAGATTATGGAATGGAACACTAAATATCAAGTTGACCAACCTGCAGAGCAGTGCTTCTTGGAGAGTTTTGGCGTTGCCGACGATGAAAAATCAGGTGAATATATTACTGCTGCTGCAATTTTTCAGGAATTGCGGCGCAAATATGGTTCAACGATGATAGGAAATAGTCTTCTTTCGTTTGGCAGAAAGCTAAAAAACATAGAGGGGTTGAAACGCCGTAGAACGTCTAAAGGTACTGAGTATCTGGTTGTTAGATTATAAGTGCAACCTTCTTGTTTATGGCAATATAGTGGCAGATTAAAACAATCTGCCATTAATGTAAGTGATTGATAAATAACAGGTTATGCTGATAGTGGCAATATGGCAATTATTTATTCAAAAGAAAGCATCACCACACAGGTTACAGCCGACAAGCTCACCTCTGGCGAGTTGGCTGTACTACTAAATAAAAATAATGAAAATCCTGTATGGGGACAGGTTATCGGCAGTGATGCTTCGCCAATTCCAAATGGGGCAAGGAGTGAAATTACCGAAGCTACAACATACCACATTACAAATGGCACTAACTGGCGTACACTCATCTACCCTAAAGACACGGAGGCTGGTAAAGACTTGCGCATCTTCACAGTCAGCGGTGTCAACAACGACAATGTATTGGTGTTCAACGAACTTGAAAGTGGAAATATTCCTGCCAATACTCCTGTAGTTCTCTACAAGAATCCAGAAGCAACGGATGCTACCACAGGGTTCACTCTCCAACCATACGATTACCGCAACGAGGCTCCTACTACTGGTTACTTGCGTGGAGTGTATACCGAGACTATTGCTCCTGTAGGCTGTTATGTACTTCAGAAGCATGCCGGTCAAGCTGAGCCTGCCTTCTACAAAGTTGCAGATAAACAACCTGCTGTAAAGCCATACAACTGTTATTTGGAGGTGGAGCAAGGTTCAAATGCCAAGAGCTTCAGCTTCCCGTTCTTTGACACAACTGGCATCCAGGGAGTTCAAGCCGACAACGTATTGAACTTTGGCGATGGAAAAATATACACACTCGATGGCAAGCAAGTTAGTCATATGGAAAAGGGTGTGATCTACATCATGAACGGAAAGAAATTTATCATTAAGTAAAGTCATTTAAAAAGGAATACAATAATGAAAAAGATCAAGAAAACATACCTCGCACCAAGTGTAAAAGTAATGAATGTTCAGGTGGAAGACTTCATTGCTGCAAGTCCTACACTCAGTGCATCCGATGAAAATGCTGACGACAGCGAAGTTCTCTCCGAGGAAAATAACTTCAATTCTGTTTGGGACGAAGACGAAGAATGACAGCACACGTAAAATGTATGTATAAACAGCTTATTTCTAAATATTGCTGTTTACTACTTGGGATTGTTGTTGCCAACGACGTACAGTCGGTTTAATTGTAATAAAGTCCAAAAGATAATGTAAGTGGCTGAGATAGTTATCATAAATAATATAGATATAAAATTATCTCAGCCACTAATTTATACGAACTTAGCCACTTTTCATGTTGCTTTTACTTCAATAAAGCTTCAACTTCTTTTTCTGTAAGTCCTGTGGCTGCAGTAATCGTTTTGATGTCTGCTCCAATTGCAATAAGTCGTTTTACGGTTTCTGCCTTTTCGTTTTTAATTCCTTCAGCTCTGCCTTCAGCTCTGCCTTCAGCTCTACCTTCAGCTCTGCCTTCAGCTCTGCCTTCAGCTCTGCCTTCAGCTCTACCTTCAGCTAATCCGTCTTGTTTCGCACCTTCAAGTACCGA
>CAKQCV010000005.1 GCA_934217675.1 uncultured Prevotella sp.
TAAAAATGGGGGTTTTTACTGTATTTACTGTATTTGGCGCAATGGCGCAAGTGGCGCAAGTGGCGCTATTTTGTAAATATTTTATTTTCCTTTTCTTTTTGTTTTCCCTATATTAGCCTCGACATCTTTCACCATTTGGAAGAAAGTTTTGATGGATATTCGATTTGTTTGGTTTGTAGTATTCCTCTTCCCCGTCTCCCCTTTAACAGGGGGCGGGGAGGAGAAGAACTATATCAGAAACTTCAATCAATTATTTACAGAAAGTACGCCAAGTGGTCCTGTCGTAGAAGCTCGATATCTTATAAGACCGCTTCCTTTATCACCTTTTATTAATAAGCCATCGTTATTCAAATCATAAACTCTATGGCAAGACTTGCATGTAGCTGTTCCATCAGCATTCATTGTAAGAGCATAACGTGTGAGTCCAGAACTTTCATAACAATTGCGACACTGGTTATCATAAGCATGGAATTTATGATCAAGATTTCCAAAACCGACAATTATTCCATTATATATACCTATTGTCCACTGTGCCTTTTGGTCAATGGCAATTATTGCCCCATAAGTAGGATTTGTGCTTTGATTTGATTCGAATTTAAATTTCGTTGTGCCTTCTCGCGATATTCTACAAAATACTCCTGGTGAATTTTCTGTCATAGCACTACCAAGCGTCATATTCATCATCGTACTGTTGTTTATAACTAAATGGCACACATATCTGCTGTATTCTGACTCACCACAGCTCTCAATTAGCAATAAAACTGCTATGAATAAAGGCAATACACATTTCTTCATTCTTCAAGAAGTTTTTTTTCAGCATCTTCCATTTTACAGAAGTTAAACTCGGCAATGATTGTTTCCATCATATTCTTTATTCTTTCATTACACAAATTGCCAATGCTTCCAGCATGCGTGTGATTAATATTCTTATCGGGAGTGAAATTTCCTTCTTCTATCTCAAGCCCTACCTTCTTATAGGCATCACGGAATGGCATACCATTAGCTGCAAGTCTGTTCACTTCTTCTACAGAGAATATCGGGTCATACATCGGATCATCAAGAATATGTTTGTTCACTTCTATTCTGTTTATTATATATGCTGCCATCTGCAAGCAATCTTTCAGTTCATCAAATGCAGGTAAGAATACTTCTTTTATAATCTGTAAATCACGAAAATATCCACATGGCAAATTATTCATAATAAGAGTTATCTGCTGTGGTAGTGCTTGTATTTTATTACATTTTGCACGTATAAGTTCAAACACATCCGGATTTTTCTTATGTGGCATTATACTACTACCTGTTGTACATTCTTTTGGAAGTTTTACAAATGAAAAATTCTGACTGTTGAACAGACAAGCATCAAATGCCATTTTTGCTACGGTTCCAGCAACAGTAGCTAAAGAAAATGCAACATTACGCTCCATCTTTCCTCGTCCCATCTGTGCATACACCACGTTATAATCCATTGAATCAAACCCTAACAGGCTTGTTGTCATGTCACGATCAAGAGGAAAAGAACTACCATACCCTGCAGCTGAACCAAGAGGGTTACGATTAGTCATACGATATGCAGCCTGTAAAAAAAGCATATCATCGGCAAGACTTTCTGCATATGCCCCGAACCATAGTCCAAACGAGCTTGGCATTGCCACCTGAAGATGTGTATATCCTGGCATAAGCACATTTTTGTATTGCTCACTTTTTTCTATAAGTTCGTCAAAAAGAATCTTAACATTGTCTACGATATCTTTGATATCATGTCGGCATCTCAGTTTCAAATCAACAAGCACTTGATCGTTTCTTGAACGGCCACTATGTATTTTTTTTCCTATGTCACCGAGTTCTCTTGTCAACATTAATTCCACTTCAGAGTGTACATCCTCGACCCCATCTTCAATAGTAAACTTTCCATCCTCACACAATTTATATATTTTCTTTAGTTCTGTAAGCAATTTTTCAAGTTCATCACTCTTAAGCAACCCTATAGACTCAAGCATTGTTATATGTGCCATAGAGCCAAGGACATCGTATTTTGCAAGATATAGATCCATCTCACGGTCGTGTCCAACAGTGAACCGCTCTATCTCTTTATTTACTTCAAAGTTTTTCTCCCAAAGTTTATTCATATTATTTTTCCAGATTTCCTATTATAGACATTTTTAATAACAAGTCCATACTTTATCACCATCACAAGACAAAAATACAGAGTTTGCCAGCAGAATAATATCACTACCAAGCAACCTCTGTACTTATGTGCTTTACTATATTTCTATCCGTTATACGGAATCATAGATAGAACATCAGCTATTTTCTCAAGTCCTTCCTGCAAAGGTTTCGATACCATACCCTTTATGAAAGGATTTATATCTGCCTTGATAGTAAGTTTCATCTTGCATGCACTTTCTCCCTCTGGCACGATTTGAATCCAAAGATTAGCAGAGATTGGCGAATTTTCTGTAGCAAATTTTATACATTTAGGTTCATCCCTCTCTATTATTCTCATTGATACACTACCCATAGGGGCACTGATACTGATACTATCACTATCAAACGACAAATCTTTTATTTTATCTTCAGGCAGTTTATCCCGTACCTTTTCAAGATTACTCAAGTCGCTAAGTTTTGTATAGACCGAAGTTTGTGGATACGGAATATGCTTTATACTGCTTTCAAATTTACTCATTATTTTCTCCAGTTAGCCGGATCCTTGCGCCACTCGTGCAGCACTTCAACATCCTCAGGTTTAATATATCCAGTTTCGTTAGCCTCTGCCACAACATGCTCATAGTCTGTAAGAGTTACGAGTTTTACATTTGCATCTTCAAAAGCTTTCTTTGCTACATCGAAACCGTAAGTATATGATGCTACCATACCTATAACCTCACAACAGTTTTTACGGATAGCCTCAACAGCTTTAAGTGAAGAACCACCTGTAGATATAAGATCCTCTATTACAACGACCTTCATTCCTGGCTTCAACTCACCCTCGATAAGGTTCTCAAGTCCATGGTCTTTTGGTTTGCTACGCACATATACAAATGGCAAATTAAGTTCGTCTGCTACAAGGGCTCCCTGTGCGATGGCTCCTGTTGCAACTCCAGCCACAGCTTCTGCTTCAGGAAAGTTTTCCAATACAGCATGAACCAATTCCAATTTTACATAATTACGCAAATCCGGATACGACAAAGTTTTGCGATTATCGCAATAAAAAGGCGATTTCCAACCAGATGCCCATGTGAAAGGATTTTCAGGTTGTAATTTTATAGCCTTTACTTTGAGAAGTTTTGAAGCGAATACTTTTTTCAGTGAATCCATATTGTTTTATTTAAAAGTTTTTTATTTTTCCGAAAACAGAACTTGTATTACTGTCTGTCCCACAGCTTTCAATGTATTTTTATCTATATTCTCCATCGTGTCGCTAACAGTGTGCCACGTAGGTCCGAAAGAACTTTGCTGGCAATTTGGATAATAAGCGATAATATCCACAGTTGGAATTTGTGCTTTCTGATTTACAGGAATATGATCATCTGTAACAAATCCACCTTGTTCATTTGGAAACATTGATTCAAAACCTGCCACACGTGCCGCATTCCACACTTTGTCAACAATAGGCTGTGCAAATTGCTTTGACATGCCTTCTTGATAGAACTGCGCTCCTGTTCCGCCAACCATATCAAGCAGAATACCAAATCTTGCTTCATAATTAGCTTTATGCGGATTCTCTGCCCAATACTGTGCTCCAAGAGCCCATGAATCTCCGTCATCTTCCTTATCACTCCATTGTGGTATACCCCAATCTTCTGCATCAAAGCAAACGAAGTCCACTCCGACATTCAAAGAGTCGGTTTTCTGTAGCAGACGTGCGATTTCTAACATTACCCCTATTCCGCTTGCTCCATCATTGGCCGCCATAACCGGTTTTTGCCAATTGGTACTGTCTGGATCGTTATCCGCCCACGGTCTACTATCCCAGTGTGCACACAATAAAATTCTTGTTGTCAGTTCCGGTTTATAACTTGCAATAATATTATTACTTTTTAATACCGTTCCATCAAAACCTTTCAAATCAGTCTTTTGCTCAACAACAGAACATCCATACTGCTTGAATTTATCAACAATCCATTTACCACAATTGTCATGTGCCTCACTGTTCATAACCCTCGGACCGAAAGCACATTGCTTTTCACAAAAAGCATAAGCAGAATCAGCATTAAATTCTGGTCCTACGGCTATAGCTGGTTCATCGGCAACATCAGTTTTCTTTGAACTTTTGCATGATGCAAAAGCCATAAGCACCGTTGTTATAGCGAACAGGATAAACTTTTTTTTCATTTCCTTTTTATAAATAAGAATTATCTAACGCTTTGCACTCTTGTCATGACTCTCATCCAATTGCCACCCCATATTTTTTCTATATCCTTTTCTGAATATTTTCTTCTCAGCAACTGTATCGTGAAGTTTATAAACTCTGAAGAATCTGCAATTCCACAAACTCCTCCATCACCATCAAAATCAGAACCGATTCCAACATGGTCAATTCCCATTAGTTCTACTGCATGGTCAAGATGTTCCATTGCATCAATGATACTTGCCTCTTGATCGTCATCTCTCAAGAATCCGTTATATAGAGTAATTTGAACCACGCCATTCTTTTGCGCAATAGCCTTTAACTGATCATCTGTCAGGTTGCGCGGTACATCACAAAGAGCCTTACAATTGCTGTGACTGCATACAACAGGTTGACTACTGATTTCAAGAGCATCATAGAAACTTTTTTCACCTGCATGACTAAGATCTACCATAAGTCCACATCGATTCATCTCCTTTATTACTTCAGAGCCAAACTCGCTCACTCCATCATTAATACATTCTGAGCGTCTTGCACTATCACAGATATCATTATCTCCGTTATGACAAAGTGTTATATACACGACACCTCGTTTTGCAAAATGTTCAACATTTGCGATATCATGGTTCAGAGCAAGCCCATTCTCTATTCCAAGCATTATAGACTTGCGTCCTTGTCGCTTGTCATTATACAAATCTATGGGAGTGCGAGCAATAGAAACATATTTATGGTTCTTACTCACTATGTCTTCAATTTTGTCAAAGATAAGGTCAGCATACTCGTTCGGTGTATCAACAGGGAAAGGAGCAACATCCTTAAATACTTGTCCAGACTTTGGCTGTGGCAAATAAGCCGCCATTGTCACGGCATCTTGCCTACCGTCAGTCATTTTATGCAAATCAACAAGAATTCTACTGTCTCTCCAATCAAATCTTATTCCTTGAGGAAAGAACATAGGGGTATCACAATGCGAATCAAGAGTTATGATTTTGTCATGCAACTTTTTTGCTTTGCCATACTCTGTGGCACGTTCAACAAGCCAAAGGAAAAGTGGCAGTCCCATATCTTCAAGCCATTCCGGATGCCATTGCACTCCTATAATAGACTTATGTTCACTACTTTCTATAGCCTCTATCACTCCATCTGGCGCACATGCAGAAATATTGAACCTTCTGCCACAGCTACCCACAGCTTGATGATGAAAAGAGTTCACATATATCTTTTCCTTATTATATATAGAATATAATTCAGAATCTTTATCTATCTTCACAGAATGTGTAGGCACATTCCTTTGTTCCGTATCCTGACTATGCTTTATTCTATCCATGGTCTTATACTCCATGTTGTCATTATTGGATACTCCGATATCCTGTCTTACCTTTCCCCCAAGAGCGGCAACAAGAGTCTGTATACCTCTACATATTCCCAACATAGGAATCTGCCTGTTGTAGGCAAGATTTACAATCAGCAGTTCCGGCAAATCTCTATGAGAATTTATTCCATGAAGTTCCTGAATAGGCTCTTCTCCACACCAAAGTGGATTTATATCAGCCCCCCCCGACAATAACAATCCGTCTATACTGTTCAGAAGATTTATGATAACGTCAGTATCACCTATTGGAGGAATTATTACAGGTACTCCTCCAGCTCTGACCACTTGCTTGTAATACGGCTCTGCAAGAGCAGTATTACCATCGGCAAAATTACCGGTGATTCCAATCACCGGTTTATTTTGCGCTTCTGGATATGTCTTATATATGCCGTTTAAATGCGACTGGAAGTCAAATGGTTCCACGTCCTCAAACAATTTAATTAATTGACAATACAAGTTTTTCGGCAATCTTATACAAGAAAGCCATTCATTTATTATTTTACACTTTCAGATTTTGCCTTTTTCTTTGCAAGCTCAAGTTCCTTTGCAGCGATAGGAATCTCTCTCTTTATACTCTGTTCAAGCGATATAAGAGTTTCGGTAGCAACAACTCCTGGGATTTCCTGCATTTGGTTATTAAGCAAATCCATCAACTGCTCATTGTCCTTAGCATACAGTTTAACAAGCATTGTGTAAGGACCAGTTGTGAAATGACACTCAACAATCTCCGGAATATGTTCCAACTGCTCAACTACCGACTTGTACATGCTTCCCTTCTCAAGAGTTATTCCAACATAGGTACATGTAGAGAATCCAAGACTCTTTGGATCTACATCAAATTTACTTCCTGTAATTACTCCGTCTTCTGTCAGATGTTGTACGCGCTGATGAATAGCAGCACGAGAAACATTACACTCTGCTGCCACATCCTTAAATGGCATACGTGCATTTTTTGACAAGATACTTAGTATCTTTTTGTCAAGTCTATCAATTTTCTCCATATCTTTTATTTTATTCTTCTTTGTCTTTTATTTATGCCAGTATTCGTACTGCCAATGTTTCTCATTCTCTTTTTATTTTACTTTTAAAGATGAAGATTTGTTATCAACATACAAAGAGTAAGCAAAAGTAGGTGTTTTTCAGAAACCTTGCAACAATTTGATATTAAAAAATATTTATTATCAGTCATTTTGGTATTTCTCGGCATTTTTTAATCATTGCTTTCATGTATGTCATATTAAAAATCAAATATTATCACAATATGATTGTTTTATTATCCCACCAAAACAAAGAGTCATCACAATATGTTTATCTGGCCCAGACAAAGTTTTACGGCAAAGACGTTTTACATTTTGCTTTTACAAAAGACCGTATTACTCAGAATAAAATGTGAAATAAAATATATTCTTAATCACTTATTTGTAAGTTTCTCCTATTATTGCTAATTTTGTATCAAACTTTATAATACATTATTAAAATGCAAGAAACAAGACAAAACCGTATAGCAAGATTGCTACAGAAAGAACTTAGCCTTATTTTTCAAAGTCAGACACGTGCAATGCATGGTGTTATGGTATCTGTAACGAGAGTAAGAGTAAGTCCTGATTTAAGCATATGTACAGCTTATTTAAGTATTTTCCCATCGGCAAGAGGTGAGGAAATTATTGAGAACATCAGAAAGAATGAGAAGACTGTGCGGTATGACCTTGGTCAGAGAGTGAGAAACCAGTTGCGTATAATTCCAGAACTGCGTTTCTTCATTGACGACTCACTCGACTATATAGAGCATATCGACGAGCTTTTGAAAAAATAAAGAGATGAACTTCCCGTTTTTTATAGCTCGCAGGTACATATTCTCCAAGAAAAGCACTCACGCAATAAATATTATAAGTGCGATAAGTGCTGTAGGAGTTGCTGTTGCAACAATGGCTCTTGTTGTTACGCTAAGTGTGTTCAACGGATTCCATGATTTAGTGGCAACATTCTTCACATCGTTTGACCCACAAATAGAGATAGTACCAGTACAGGGTAAGACGGCTCCTGCCGATGACCCTTTATTGGCAAAAGTCAAGAGTATTCCACAAGTTGATGTTGCTACTGAATGTTTGAAAGACCAAGCATTGGCTGTTTACAAAGGCAAGCAGACAATGGTTACATTAATGGGTGTTGATGACAGTTTTGAGCAGATGTCAAGGATTGACGAAATTCTCTATGGTGGAGGTTCGTTTACTCTGCATGCCGCAAATCTGAATTTTGGTGTTGTCGGCATACGTCTTGCCGAAACACTTGGAATGGATGCCAACTGGGATGGAGCACTTATGATATATGCTCCAAGAAAATCAGGTCAGCTTGATATGGCAAATCCATCCGATGGGTTTGTTGTTGATTCGCTGATTTCACCAGGATCAGTATTCATGGTCAAGCAAGCCAAATATGACCGCGACCATGTGCTGGCTCCTATTTCATTTGCTCGCAGCCTGTTTGAGCAACAGGGCATGATATCTTCATTGCAAATTCGTCTGAAGAACGGTAGCGACCTTGATGCCGTTAAAAAAGAAATGAAGACGATTGTTGGTGACAAGTATCGGGTGTTAGACAGATATGAACAGCAAGAAGACACGTTCCGAATAATGAAAGTTGAAAAGTTTATAGCTTATATATTCCTTACTTTCATTCTTATCGTAGCAAGCTTCAATATTATAGGTTCCATATCAATGCTTATAATAGACAAGAAGAATGATGTTGTGACATTAAGGAATCTTGGTGCCACCGACAAGCAAATTTCCCGTGTATTCCTTTTTGAAGGAAGGCTGATATCTTTCTTAGGTGCAGCAATAGGAATATTACTTGGTCTACTGTTGTGCTGGCTACAGCAAGAATTCGGCATTGTGGCATTGGGACAGTCGAGCGGAACATTCGTTGTTGATGCCTACCCTGTCAGCGTGCATCCTGAAGATGTGTTGATAATATTTGCAACCGTTGTAGCAGTAGGTTTCACTGCTGTTTGGTATCCAGTTAGATACTTCAGCAGGAAATTACTAAACTAACATAATAAGGAACCGGATACTACTGTTGATTGTTACAGCAGTATCTGGTTTACTTTTTTACATATATATATAATTATTGCTGTCCGCTAAAAATTTTTGTCCGCTAAAATTTTTTAGCGGACAGCAATAATATTTAATAAGCAGACCCTATATAATAATGTAAGAGAAGCACAACGTATCTGTAAAAAACAAGATATAGTTATCAACGTCCATCCAAAAGAAAACCATTTAAATGATTAGAACATTCATATACCTTCATTGTAAGCAGCAAAAAAAGCGTAATAGTGAGAATATACTTCCCCACTCTTTCAATACTGTTCTCATACATTCTGTATAGATAGCCTATAAAGACAAAGATTACAGATATTGTAGAAACGCATGGAATTGCAAGCTCTTTGAATTTTGGACAAATCATATAATACACAAATGGTATAAATGAAAGAAGTGTTATCAATGACAGTCTGCCTTTTGCAATATAGTGTATGAATATAAAATAGACCTCACTTAAAATAAGTGAAGATACAAACCATGATGCCTCGCCACTGAATATACTATATAGAAAATTCTGTATGTTTATCGCATTTCCATGTATTAATTCTTTAGGGATATATAATAGATGTAAAGAACAGGTATGGAACAACAATAAACCTTGCTACAGAATGGAGCTTGTGCTTTAAGTTCAGGCTCTTTTCTCGACTAAGAAACAAATAACCAGACAAAATAAAGAAGGTGGCAAGCACATCTTCAACATACAGTGAATATGGGATTATATCTTTTCCACCATAATACACCTCTGTATGAAAAAGGAGGATGGCAAGCATTGACAGTCCTCTTGCCATATCCACCCATTCTATTCTTTTTACCATACAGTTAATTTATTATAGCTATTTTGCACACAGTTCCACTCTCGCCGTTTTCTGTTGCAGTATTTACCATATAAACTCCACTGGCCACTCGTTTTCCTTTCAAATCCTTGCCATCCCACTGGAATGATCCTCCAGTACTCCTGCCTTGTGCCACTAATACACCATTTGTTGTAGTGATTTTCACATCACTATTAAATGAAAGTCCAACAACTGTAATAAGTCCCGTATAGTCTGGTCTCACAGGATTCGGATAAGCCCATACATTGTCTTTATTCATCTCATCATTAGTTGCCGAGGCATTTCCTTGCACAGAACACAAGCCTTTGCTTGTTCCTATATACGCAATACCTGTTTTCTTGTCTATCGTAATGTTTTGTATTTCATTTGAAATAAGACAAGAATTAGACTCTTCGAAGTGAGCCTCCTGAACATAGTTGTCGTTGCTTATGACATAAACCCCATTATCACTTGTCCCTATCCATTTTCTGTTTGCATTATCTATAGCTATTGTTGTAACATTAATACCTGTAAGTAGATAATCAGCATAGTTTGTACCGTCATTACGCGGAACTTTAATTTGATAGAAACCTTTTGATGGATCTTGTTGATAATCATCCGGAAGAGTAAACACTCCAACATTTGTTCCAATCCATATATTTCCTTCCTTATCCTCAGCCATTGCATTACAGCTTTGTATACCATATATAGAAACTCCATCCTCGTTAGTAAAATTGTTGTAAGTATAGAGATTCTTCAAATCGGCAGAATAACAATATATGGTAGGGTTTTTATAGAAGCCATTATGTATCCATATACGGTTATTACTGTCATAGCCCATGAATTTAGCAACATCAATATTATTTTTGTCTATTGCCGGATTCGGTATAGACCATCCATTTGTTGATGAATATTTAAATATACCTTCTCCACTTGGAGAATAGCACATTGCCCAAAGATCGGAATTGTTGTCATAAAACAGAGATGTCACTATCTGGTAGTTTTTATCACCTGCCGATACCTCTCTTGTTGTATTCACAGGACTGTTCTCGTCATTAAAATGGTCAACAAGTTTTCCATCATAAAAAGCATAGATTCCTGTCTGTGTACCAATCATAATGCGCTTTTCATCCTTAGGATCAATGTCGAAGCATAGCAAATCTTTATAGTTCACTCCATATTTATCACCAATCCCTTTATTATCTAACAATTTCCACGACTGGTCTGCCGGATTATAAATCTGCAATGCTGCAGGTCTGTTCTGATCCCATAGTCCACCGTTACACGCATATAACTTACCGTTGTTCATCTTCATATACCCAAAATAGTTGTATTTTGGAGCTTCAGGATTGATATCTTGCTTTATCACAGTTACAGTTCCATCAGCAGCTTTTGTATATGCTTGTAATTTGTTATCGCTCTGATTTGTCCAATAGCACTTATTTGTCTTGTCGTATGCCGTGTATTGAACATAACCATTATCGTATGATATTGCGATATCGTTTGGATTATTAAACGACACCTGTTCAGTTGCCGCTTTCCAGCTTGCCGGATCATTCAGATTATCATTTTTGTTACCTTTAAAAAGACCAGACGCAGTTTGCACATAGATATCATTTCCTACGAAGGCACAATTTTGCACAAATTTCCCGATATTGAAGGTTTCCCTTATTTGTCCCATACTCATGTCAATCTGCACGAGTCCGAATGCAGTACAAAGATATGCCAAGTTTCCATTGATTACTATATTGTTGATGTCTTTATCAACGGTCATCGACTTCTCTTTATATCCGGAAACGTTTATAACGTTCGACTTGTTGTCGAGCAAGTCAATATTATAGTTATCATAAATGACAATAAGCTTTTTTACGTTGTTGTTCCATGCAATTTTTGATATTGTGCAATCGGTGAGAGGATATACTTTGTCGTATGTAGTCAAGCTCTCATCATTTATGTTATACGAGAACAAGTCTCCAGAACTAAGCACGTAAACATAATTGCCAGCCGGTTCAATATCAGTAATGTCACCGTATGCCATATATGTTTTCCAGTTGTCAAACGAAGTTTCCGCATTGGCATTTATTGCCATTGTTGCAAGAAGTGTAAGTATTGTAAAGAAGTATCTGTGCATATCAATAAGATTGTTTGTTTTTCTTATAACGCAAATTCGCGTTCTATATTGCTACTCAACCTTAGAATTAAGGAAATCCACAAGTTTTTCCACAGCCTTTGCACGATGAGATATATGGTTTTTCACTTCATGTCCAAGTTCTGCAAAAGTCTTGTCATATCCTACAGGTTTGAATATCGGGTCATATCCAAATCCTGAAAGTCCTTTTTTCTCTGTCGTTATTTCACCATTCACAATGCCTTCAAACAATTGCGGTGTTGTTTCTCCCATACCATGTTGCGATTGTTGGTGCAGCATAACAGCAATAACAGTGCGGAAGCGTGCTTTGCGATTGTTTTTCCCATCCAGTTCTTTCAGCAGCTTTTTCATGTTAGCCTCGCTGTCATGCCCTTCTCCACCAGCATAGCGTGCCGAAAAAACGCCAGGAGCACCATTCAGAGTTTCAACCTCAAGTCCGGTATCATCAGCAAAAACGCTTATATTATAATTCTTGAATATATAATCAGCTTTTATTACAGCATTTTCCTCAAGTGTCTTTCCTGTTTCAGGTATATCCACATGGCAGTTAATGTCGTTTAGCGAGAGTACTTCGAATTTGTTTCCGAGAATCTCTCTTATTTCCTCAAGCTTGTTCTTGTTGTTTGTTGCGAATACTATTTTCATTGTTCTTTTTCTTTTTTACACTTACTTTTATCGGATCGAACCCTTCTCCGAAAACTCCCTGCACACTACTCTGACTGACAAAGGCATTAGGGTCAATAGATTTTATTATTCTGAATATAATTACGCTTTCTCTCTTTTTTGCCATTAAGCAAATCACTTTCATCGGTTTTCCAGAATACCATCCATGCCCGTCGAGTATAGTCATCGTATGGTCAGTTTGCTTGGCTATTGCATTTGCTATCTCTTGATGCTTGTTTGAGAATATCATGAATTGCACAGACTGTCGTTGCCAACTCATCACAAAATCAAGCATATTACATTCTATAAACATCGTGCAAAGTCCGAATACAACTTTTTGACATCTTATGGGGAATACTCCAAAGCTGTCAACCATCAAACAACTGCTTATAATCATAAGGTCAACCATGATAAGTGCTTTTCCCAACGACACGTTGTGATATTTATTTACCACAGCAGCTACGATATCTGTTCCTCCGGTGCTCCCATTGTTGAGAAATACAATGGCAAGTGCCGTTCCTGTGAGCATACAGCCAATTATCAACGACATGAAATCGTTACCGTCGCCCATCAGCTTATAGAAGCTACCGTTAGGCAGTTCTACAATCTTCTGTGCAAGGTCAAGCATTATGGTGAGAGCAAATGTTGCATATATGGTCTTTGCCAGGAATTTCAATCCGAGCTCTTTTAATGCAGCAACAATAAGCACGGCATTAATGATGAAAAATGTCCATTGTACCGGAAATTTTGTGGCATAAAATATTATTGCTCCGATACCGGCAATACCACCAGTAACAATTTCATATGGTAAAAGAAACACGGTGAAGCCGAAAGTATATAGCATTAGTCCGAGAGTGATATAGAAATAATCTTTTATCTCTCTGATTATCATTCTTCCCGTATTGCTTTGCACAAAGTTTTTTATACTGCCCCATTTGCTGCCTGAAACAGCAATATTGCTGGAATTGATGTTTGACATAGTGGTGTGTATTTTTTATTGCAAGTACAATGTTGGAATTGATATGCAGTTGTGTTATTTATAAAACTGACAATCCCCTTCCATACTTGTATATGAAAGTATGGAAAGGGGATTCAATGATTTACTTTATTACTACGTTAACTATCTTCTTTGGAACCACGATGACCTTTATCACCTGTTTTCCTTCAAGATATTTTTTACTTTTCTCATCGGCAAGCACTTCGTTCTTTATCGTCTCTGTGTCGGCATCAACAGGAAAAGTCTTCTGATAACGAGCCTTTCCATTAAACGATATAGTCAGCTGCATGCTGCTTTCCACAAGATATTTCTCGTTGAACTCTGGCCAATGAGCATCGCACACGGTTCCACTGTTGCCGAGTTTATGCCACAGCTCTTCGGCGATATGTGGTGCAAACGGCGCAATGAGCACTATCACATCTTGCAACAGTTGTTTGTTGTGGCACTTCAACTGCTGCAGTTCTCCAACACAAATCATAAATGCCGAAATACTGGTGTTGTATGAGAAATGCTCAATATCGAACGTAACTTTCTTTATCAGCTTGTGCACACTCTTCAGCTGTTCTGCTGTAGCCTCATCATCGTTTGGCAAGAACTGGCCATCGCGGCTGTAGAACAATCCCCATAATTTTTTCAAGAAACGATGGCAACCGTCAATACCATTTGTATCCCACGGTTTGCTTGCCTCAACCGGTCCGAGAAACATCTCATACAAGCGCAAGGTGTCGGCACCATATTTCTCAACAATCATATCTGGGTTTACTACATTGAACATGCTCTTCGACATTTTTTCTATAGCCCACCCGCAAACATATTTTCCGTCTTCGAGTATGAACTCCGCATTCTCGTATTCCGGGCGCCACTTTTTGAATGCCTCTGTGTCGAGCACATCACCATGCACGATATTCACGTCTACATGTATCGGAGTAACCTCATATTTATCTTTTAGTCCGAGACTTACAAATACTGGAGCCTTTGAATGATCGTCAGAGTTTATGCGGTATACAAAGTTTGAGCGTCCTTGTATCATTCCCTGATTGACAAGTTTTTGGAATGGTTCTTCTTTGCATGACACACCGCAGTCGAACAGGAATTTGTTCCAAAAACGCGAGTATATCAAGTGACCTGTTGCGTGTTCCGTTCCTCCAACATACAGGTCTACATTTTGCCAATACTCATCCACATCTTTATCCACGAGTGCATTATCGTTATGCGGATCCATATAGCGCAGATAGTAAGCCGAAGAACCTGCAAAACCTGGCATTGTGTTCAATTCAAGAGGGAATACAGTGGTGTTGTTTACAAGGCTCTTGTCAACCACCTCATTCTTCTCTGTGTCCCAAGCCCACTTCTGAGCATGTCCCAATGGAGGTTCGCCTGTTTCCGTTGGCTTATACTGGTCTACTTCAGGCAATTCTATCGGTAAGTATTCAGCTGGTACCATATAAGGCATCTCGTCTTTATAGTATACAGGGAACGGCTCTCCCCAATATCTTTGACGAGAGAATATGGCATCACGCAAGCGATAGTTTACTTTTACTCGTCCTATACCCTTTTCCGTCACATATTTCTTTGTTGCTGCGATAGCTTCCTTCACCGTCAGTCCGTTAAGCGAAAAGCCATCAACAGCTTGCTTCCCTTCAGCTGGCGAGTTGCAAACCGTACCCTCTTTGGCATCAAAGCTTTCCTCGCTGACGTCAGCTCCCTCAATAAGCGGGATTATAGGCAAGTTAAAATGCTTTGCAAAAGCATAGTCGCGAGAATCATGTGCCGGCACAGCCATAATGGCACCGGTGCCGTATCCTGCGAGTACATATTCTGAAATCCAAATAGGAATATTCTCACCTGTAAACGGATTGACTGCGTATGATCCAGAGAACACACCTGTCACTTTGTGGTTTGCCATTCGGTCAAGCTCTGTGCGTTTCTTCACATATGCAAGATATTCCTCAACTTCTGTTTTCTGCTCTGCGGTAGTAAGTTTTTCCACGAGTTCACTTTCTGGGGCAAGCACCATGAATGTCACTCCAAATATTGTATCAGCACGCGTGGTGAAGATAGTGAAGTTCCAATCCTGTCCGGCAACATTGAACTGCATCTCTGTTCCTTCCGAACGCCCAATCCAGTTTTTCTGTGTTTCCTTTATAGAGTCGCTCCAGTCAACAGTGTTCAGCCCATCAAGCAATCGCTGTGAGTAAGCGCTTACTCTCAAGCACCATTGGCGCATCTTTTTCTGTACTACAGGATATCCGCCACGCTCCGAAACGCCATCAACCACTTCATCGTTTGCAAGCACTGTGCCCAATCCTGCACACCAGTTCACCATAGTCTCTCCGATGTATGCTATGCGGTAGTTCATAAGCACTTGTTGCTGCTCTTTTTCGCTCATCTGTTTCCACTCATCGGCTGTGAACTGTAGGTCTTCGCTCTTTGCCACATTTTCGGCGGCTGCGCTTCCCTTCAGCTCAAACATTTTAACAAGTTCCGAGATTGGCATTGCTTTTTGACATTTCTGGCAGTAGAAAGAGTTAAACATCTTTTGGAAAGCCCACTGTGTCCACTTGTAGTATTTAGGATCACAAGTTCTTACCTCCCTGTCCCAGTCAAACGAGAAACCAATTTTGTCGAGCTGTTCACGGTATCTCTTTATATTTGTCTCTGTTGTAATTGCCGGATGCTGTCCTGTCTGTATAGCATATTGTTCTGCAGGCAGTCCGTATGCATCGTAGCCCATAGGATTGAGCACATTAAAACCGTTCAGCCTTTTGTATCTGGCATATATATCTGATGCGATGTATCCTAAAGGATGTCCCACATGCAATCCTGCTCCAGAAGGATAAGGAAACATGTTGAGCACATAGAATTTCTTCTTATCCTTGTTTTCAGTCACCTTGTAGGTTTTGTCTTCCACCCACTGGTGCTGCCATTTCTTTTCAATTTCGTTGAAGTTATACTCCATTGTTATAGTTATTATAATTGTTTCTTTAAAATGATTTATATTCTGTATAATGAATGCAATGAACCATATTGCATTTTCTGAGATGAAGTTTATATTTTATGCAAAGATAGTGCAAATCAGTCGCATTATAAAGCTTCCGACAGAAAAAGTGAAGCTTTGATGTTCATTACCTTACTGTTTTGATGTGTTTCCCCGGCATGGAACTTATGGTTCCAAGTAATGGTACTTACAGTTCCCCGGCATGTAACTATTTCTTATATATTAGGGTAAGTCCGTCGCGCAGCGGCAACATTACCCTTTCCACCCTATCGTCGTTAGCCACGAAGTCATTGAATGTTTCAATGCCATGCGTTTGTTTGTCTTTGTCGTAGGCGTGATCCACCACATGACCATCCCAAAGAGTGTTATCAGCAAGTATGAACCCACCTGGTTTCAACACAGAAAGCACCATTTCGTACGAATCCATATAAGTACGCTTGTCACCGTCAATGAAAGCCATGTCGAACATTATTCCAAGTTTTGGAGCCTCGCTGACAGCATCACCTATTATGAACTTTATCTTGTCTGCCACAGGTGAATTTTCTATCCAAGGTCGTGTAAAATCCTCTTGCTCGTCGTTTATCTCGAAAGTATATACCATTCCGTCATCGGCAAGCCCTTCGGCAAGGCATATTGCGCTATATCCGCTGAATGTCCCTATCTCAAGAATATTCTTTGGCTTTGCCATTCTGACAAGCATTTTCAGCACTCTTCCCTGCAGATGCCCGCTTGCCATCCTTCCATGCAGAAGATGTATGTTCGTGGCACGATAAAGACGGTAAAGGTAGTCGCCCTCAGGGTCGCTATGTGAAAGAATATAAGAGTCGATAGCCTCCACATCGTTTTTATTATTGTTCATATCTATAATTCTGTTGTTAGCTTATACAGTTTAAAGTTCTTTCACCACAATTGTAATGACATTGGATGGAACATTCTATTTTAGCGCTTCTATTGCCAACCTATATGAATCGAGCCCAAAGCCGCAAATCACTCCTCTACATGCTGCCGATATGAATGAATGATGCCGAAATTCTTCCCTTTGGTGCACATTGGAAATGTGTACCTCAACTACAGGAGATTTTATGGCACGTATGCAATCGTGCAGCGCAACACTGGTATGAGTGTAAGCTCCAGCATTGAGCACTATACCATCAGCAGAGAATCCAACCTCTTGCATCTTGTTTATAAGCTCTCCTTCAATATTGCTCTGATAATAATCAATTTCTATATCCGGATACTGTGCCTTTAACTTGGGAAGGAAGCTCTCGAAAGAGTCGCTACCATAAATGCCCGGTTCGCGCACACCAAGCAAGTTTAGGTTGGGACCGTTGATTATTTGTATCTTCATATTCGTTTGTTTGTATCGTTTTTTATACCTTTGTATAAAGGTTATATATGATATCCTGCAAAATTACAAAATAAAAAGTAAACAGGCAACTAAAGATATGCAAACTGGCAATAAAGACATAAACAACAGGAATTCTGACATAGTAGCTCATTATCAGAGGTATCTGAAACTTGGACGCAATTATTCTGAAAACACGCTGAAAGCATATATCAACGACTTGCAGAAACTTCTTGACTATGCCAATGGGGCAGAGCTTTCGGTACTGGATATAAAGCTTGCCGATTTGCAAGGTTTTGCTGCAGCTTTGCATGATATCGGAGTATCTCCACGCTCACAGGGAAGAATACTGAGTGGGGTGCGCGCTTTCTATAAATACTTGATGATTGACGGATATACAGACGAGGACCCGACGGAGCTTCTCGAATGGCCTAAAATTGGAGAGCATCTACCTGAAGTACTTTCTGTCAAGGAAATAGATAATCTTGAAGATGCGATAGACTTGACGAAATGGGAAGGACAACGCAACAGGGCTATCATTGAGGTACTGTTCAGCTGCGGGCTGCGTGTCAGCGAACTTGTATCGCTACACATTTCTGATTTATACTTGAAAGAAAAATTTATACGCGTCTTGGGAAAGGGCAAGAAAGAACGATTGGTACCTATATCAGACAGTGCTGTCAAGGAGATAGAATTCTGGTTTGCCGACCGTAATCTCATGAACATAAAACCAGGCGAAGAAGATTATGTATTTCTAAACCGCCGTGGTGCACATCTCACGAGGGTTATGATCTTTACTATTATAAAACGCCTTGCCGAAGCTGCTGGAATAAAAAAGAAAATAAGCCCTCACACTTTTCGACATTCTTTTGCCACGGCTTTGCTCGAAGGTGGAGCTAACCTTAGGGCTATACAGGAGATGCTCGGACATGAAAGTATTGGCACTACCCAAATTTACACTCATATAGATATGCACACGCTGAGGAAAGAGATACTTGAACATCATCCGAGAAATCTTATGGAAAAAGGAAATATCCTGGATATAGAGGAAACGGACGGCAAATAAATAACATATTCACCGATTACGCACATATTTGCACATTGTGCTGAATAAAAAAGAATCCTTCATCGCAAACTCATAGTATTATTACACTCACAATCTGCATGAAGGATTCTTGCTGTTTTCTTTTCTTACCTTATATTTACAGGTAATTCTTTTTCTTATCAAAAAAGCTTATTTTTTATTACCCTTAGCAACTTTCTTTATAACTGCGGTCTTTGATGCTTTTTCTTTATTTACCACTTTAACCTCATTTTTTGTCTTAGGTTTCTCTATATCTACAAGCTCTACTGTAAAAATCAAAGCATCATAAGGCTTTATGTCGCGTCCTGCGCCACGCTCACCATAAGCCAGATTGTAAGGAATATAAACTTCCCATTTGCTTCCCACAGGCATGAGCTGCAAAACCTCTGTCCAACCCTTGATTACTTGTGACACACCAAAGGTTGTGGTTTGCGGATTGCGCTTATAGCTACTGTCGAAGACTTTACCGTCAAGAGTCTTTCCTTCGTATTTCACAACAACACGATCTGTAGCCTTAGGCTTCTCGCCTGTACCCTGAGTGAGCACCTTATATTGCAGTCCGTCAGGCAATGTAACAACGCCTTCTTTCTTTGCATTGGCAGCAAGAAAATCCTCACCCTCTTTCTTGTTCTTCATATTAATGCGGTCGATGTTACTCTTTACTGCATTGTTGAAGTAAGGTTTTGCTACAGAGTCTGCCAACACACTGTTGTCTTTCTTCAATGAAGCCAAGAAACCTTGGTTAAAGAGTTTTGTGTTGATAGAGTCATTACTGCTCTTGAACTCCTCTTTAAGATAAGGAATCATGCGGTTGTCAACCATATATGCAATTTGCATACCTGTACCATATGCGTTCATATTGCTGGTAACGCCTTGTTTCAAAGCATCTTCAAAGCCACGGATAAAATCAGCCATGTCTTTATCTTCAATACCAAAACTCTGCTTCAAATAAGGAAGCAGACCTTCTGTGCGTGCCATACCAGCTGCATAGCTAAGTGTGTCTGATGTTGTGCTCAACGAAACAGTCTCAACCTTTTCTGCCTCTTTCTTGTCCTTTTTGTTCTTCTTTGCGGCATTAGCCGTAGTGAAAGCGCCACTCGCAATCACAGCGAGGGCAATCAGTAATGTCTTTTTCATCTTATCAATATTTCTATTATAAAATATATTTATAAAAGTCATCCTATAAAATACTTGTTGCACAGCACGGTGTGCATAACAAACAAGAATTGGAGAAGCGCATCATACTCGTTTCCCCAATTCCAGTTATTTATGATTTCTATTATTTCTGCTTTGCCTGTGCGGCCTTGACAGCTGCCTCAATCTTTGCTTTCTGCTCTGGAGTCAACTGCTGACCCTGTGCTGCAGGCTGCTCAGCGCTCTTCTCTATGCTGATGAGCTGTATCTTGAAGATAAGAGTAGAGAATGGCTTTATATTACCTTGGTCACGAGAACCATATGCCAAATTCTGAGGAATAACAACTTCCCAAGTACTTCCTACAGGCATATTCTTCAGTGCCTCTGTAAATCCTGGAATAACCTGGTTAACCTGGAATGTAACAGGATCCTTACGCTCGAAACTACTGTCGAACACTTTGCCATCAATAGTTTTTCCCTCATACATCAACTTAACTGTAGATGTTACTGTTGGAACTTCGCCTGTACCTTCTGTCAGCACCTTATAGTATACTCCGCCTTTCAATTTCTTAACGCCTGCACCTTTGCTGTATTTTGCAACAAAAGCCTCGTTCTGCTTCTTGTATGCTCCATACTGCTTGGTCATAGCCTCATCTTTTATCTCCTGCATCTTGGTTTGAGCAATTTGCTGAGCCTGTTCAACAGTCATGAGTCCTTTCTTGCCTGTTGTTCCACTGATGAAACCAGCCATAAAGTTCTTCAAAGAAATAGTCTTTGTTGAATCCTCTCCAAACAGTTCGTGGTTAATGCCGCGAACCATCTGGTTTGAAATCTGCTGACCAATTTGAATACCAGCATAGTAAGCAGCCTTCTTCTTGTCGTCACCAGCATTTGCACCTTCGTTTAATCCCTTTATAAACTCATCGATGTATGCTGTATCAACACCGAGGTTGCTAACCAAGTAGTCTTTCAGTCCTTGAGTCTGTGCCATACCTATAGCATAACTCAAAGAGTCTACATTGTTCTTGAGGTCTGCTTTAGGAGTAGACTTTCCGCAAGAAGCGAAACCTGCGGCTACAATAGCTGCCGCAGCGAGTAATGTGATTTTTTTCATCTTATATTTTTTATTTTTTTAAGTTCGATATATTCAGCAACAAGTCTTTGCCAAGGTTTACTACATTACCTCTATCAGCTCAACATCGAAAATCAATGTTGCAAAAGGAGGAATAGATGCCCCAGCTCCACTTTCGCCGTATGCAAGGATATAAGGAATGAAGAAACGATATTTTGCACCCTCCTGCATAAGCTGTAGTCCTTCTGTCCATCCTGGAATAACTTGATTGAGAGGAAATACTGCAGGTTCGCCACGCTGTACACTGCTGTCAAAAACCTGTCCGTTAATAAGGAAGCCCTCATAGTGGCACTTCACTTTGTCTGTAGCTTTTGGTTTCTTTCCGTTACCCTCTTTCAGAACCATATACTGCAATCCGCTTGGCAGAGTAATAACACCCTCTTTTTTTGCATTTTCTTTCAGGTAAGCTTCTCCCTCAGCCTTTGCCATCTTTCCCTGCTCGGCACGCTGAGCGTTAATACGCTCCTCCTGCTGGCGGAAATATTCCTGTACGATAGCCTGTGCGTCTTTATGAGGAACTTTCAGTTCATTTCCGTTGATAACATCTTTGATTGCTGTTGCGAAATCATCAATATTCAGGTCTGATGCGCCCATCTGAGCCAATTGCTGACCAATGCCCAAACCAAGGGCGTAGCTAACTTTGTCCATTTACTTGTCTTTATGTATAAATAATATAACTAATACTTTTTAAATAAATTTGCAGAATACGATACATGTATTCAAACAAAAGCGCACAAAGTTACTACTTTTATCTGACTAAGTGCACAGTATTAAAGAAAAAACGCTAATTTTGTGCATTGTTAAAGTATTTTCCGGTAAAAAAATCACGATTATGCAATAACAATATTACACGGTATATATTATATATGCATAAGAGAATTAGTATAAAAAGTTGAAAGACATGAAGAAAATAGTAGTGCTTACAGGTGCGGGGATGTCTGCCGAAAGTGGATTGAGTACATTCCGCGATGCTGACGGCCTTTGGGAAAATTACCCCGTGAGCCGTGTTGCCACCCATGAAGGATGGGAGGCAGACCCTTATTATGTTAATGACTTCTACAATATGCTCCGTGGAAAACTCGTTGCTGCAAAGCCTAACCGGGGACATGAACTGGTGGCAGAGTTGCAAAATAAGTATAATGTATGCGTGGTTACACAGAATGTGGATAACTTGCACGAGATGGCAGGATCAAAAAATGTTATACATCTTCACGGAGAACTGATGAAAGTGTGCTCATCAAGAGACCCTTACAATCCTCATTTCATAAAAACCCTTACATCTCAAAAACTTACTGTGGAACATGGAGAAAAAGCTGGCGACGGCTCATTGTTGCGCCCGTTTATAGTTTTCTTTGGAGAAAGTGTGCCTATGATAGAGCCAGCGATAGAAGAGGTTCAGACTGCTGATATATTTATTATAATAGGTACGTCACTTAATGTATATCCTGCAGCAGGGCTGATTGAATACGTGAAACCAGGCACGCCAGTTTTTCTTATTGATCCGAAACCTACTCGCGCTGGAGGACCCCACAACATTCACCAAATCGTGAAAGGGGCATCTGCAGGAATGGAAGAACTAACAAAGATACTATTAAAAGAATAGGAAATAATAAAAACAAAAATATAAATGGAAAAAAACGAAAACATGCAATTGCCCGAAAATGCTTTTCGGGAGTTGAAGAACGGAGAGAGCTATGAGCCGATAATGAGTCCGAAAAAGGTTTATCCAGAGGTAAATCTATGGTCTGTAACTTGGGGTATACTCATGACGATGCTCTTCTCTGCTGCCGCTGCTTATCTCGGACTGAAAGTTGGACAGGTATTTGAAGCTGCTATTCCTATTGCCATCATTGCAGTGGGAGTATCAACAGCATCCAAGCGAAATAAGGCTCTTGGAGAAAATGTTATCATACAAAGTATCGGAGCCTGTTCTGGGGCAGTGGTGGCAGGTGCTATTTTTACCCTACCTGCGATATATATACTACAGGCTAAGTATCCGGAGATGAGCGTATCGTTCTTTAAGATATTCCTCAGTTCGCTACTTGGCGGTATCATCGGTATTTTGTTTCTTATACCATTCCGCAAATACTTTGTCAGCGATATGCACGGAAAATATCCTTTCCCGGAAGCTACAGCTACAACACAGGTACTCGTGTCTGGAGCAAAAGGCGGTAGTCAGGCAAAGCCGTTGCTGCTTGCCGGTATTGTTGGAGGATTGTATGATTTTGTCGTTGCAACATTCGGATGGTGGAACGAAAATTTTACAACACGTGTAATCAGTATTGGCGAAACTCTTGCCGACAAGGCTAAACTTGTGTTTAAAGTAAACACTGGTGCTGCGGTATTCGGTCTTGGATATATTGTCGGTCTAAAATACGCTTTCATCATAACACTTGGCTCACTCGCTGTATGGTGGGTTCTTGTGCCGGGAATGTCAATAATATTCCACGACCAAGTGTTGAACCTATGGAATCCGGAATTGACACAAGCCGTGGGAAGCATGAGTCCTGAAGAGATATTCAAGTATTATGGCAAGAGTATCGGTATTGGAGGAATTGCTATGGCTGGTATCATTGGTATTATTAAGAGTTGGGGCATTATTAAGGGTGCTGTTTCTCTTGCAGCAAAGGAAATGAAAGGAAAAGGTGGTGCCGAAGCAGATGTGCCACGCACCCAGCGTGACATATCTTTCAAGATTATCGCTGTAGGTTCTATTGTTACTATACTTGTAACCTTTGGATTCTTCTTGTTCGGAGTTATGGACGGAAACTTGCTCTTTGCAGTAGTCGGTATTCTACTTGTTGCCATAATTGCTTTTCTCTTTACAACTGTGGCTGCCAATGCGATAGCTATCGTTGGAAGCAATCCTGTATCAGGAATGACACTTATGACCCTCATTCTTGCATCTGTTGTAATGGTTGCCGTAGGACTGAGAGGCACAGGAGGTATGGTTGCTGCACTAATTATGGGCGGTGTGGTTTGTACGGCTCTGTCTATGGCAGGAGCATTCATCACCGACCTGAAAATTGGCTACTGGTTGGGTACAACACCTAAGAAGCAGGAAACTTGGAAATTCCTTGGCACTCTTGTTTCTGCAGCAACAGTAGGTGGAGTTATGATGTTGCTCAATGATACCTATGGCTTTGCCAGCGGACAGCTTGCAGCACCTCAGGCTAATGCCATGGCTGCAGTTATTGACCCGCTTATGAATGGTGTGCGCGCTCCGTGGGAGCTGTATGGATTAGGAGCATTGATAGCAATAATTCTCACATATTTCAAAATTCCAGCACTTGCTTTCGCTCTCGGAATGTTCATTCCTCTTGAACTTAACACCCCATTGCTCGTTGGTGGTGCAATAAATTGGTTCGTCACAACTCGCTCAAAGAATGCAGAGACAAACAAGGCACGTGGCGAGAAAGGAACACTTATTGCAAGTGGATTTATTGCCGGTGGTGCTTTAATGGGAGTTGTAAGTGCTTTACTGAGATTCTCTGGAATACAATTTGATTACGAGGCTTGGTGGAACAACGCATGGTCAGAAATTTTGTCTCTTGTTGCTTATGCTTTGCTCATTATTTATTTTATATGGGCAACAAAAGTAAAAGACAAATAAAAATGTACTATAAAGCTGAAGATGAATAATCTTTATAAGCACAAGGAATTCAAGTTTTTTACTTAACAACAACAGTTATTTCAGATTTGCACTTTTTCGCAAATCTGAAATAATTGTACAATAAAGTCTTAACCTACAACTTACTGCTAATTTGAGCAGTAGACCATAACGAAACAGAATTTAATACATAAAAGCACATGGAATTTTGTCAACATTTAGCAAAATAGAACACTATTATGAAAGAATAGAAGTATAAAAAATTCATCGTAAAGAACCTTTTTTATAAGATTTGGAGTAACTTTGCACTTTGTTATTTATTTTTTGTTCAGTTGCCAATTTTTGTTTATAAAGCTATTTATTGAGAAATAATTATTGTATACGATTCAGGAAACAGGCAACATGACAGTTATTAAAAATTAAAATTATGAAGAAAAATTACGCTCTATTGTTATTGAGTGCTGCTGCGCTAACAGCAAATGCACAGCAGATTGACGGTGACTTTGACGCAACATGGGAGGATTGCATTCCCTATGACAGCAAAGGAGGAACAAATGCTTTTGGAACACAGCCACAGGGATGGCACGTATCTAATGTTTTCGTAAATAAATATGTTGCAAAATGCCAGATAGCTACATCAGTTACAGGTAGCAACGGGGAAGGACAAGCTGTTAAACTCACAAATGGTGATTTGTTTACTAATGGAATACCTGCTTATCTTACTCTCGGAACTCCTTATGCTACAGCAGAAGGTCTTACTGCAACAAATCCTGACGGAGGAACTTTTGGAGGAAAGAGCTTTACATATCATCCTGATGCCATAAGCTTCGATTACCAGAGAGACAACTCTAAAGGCGATGAAAATGCTATCGTTGTGGCTTATCTGTGGAATGGAACATGGTCGCAAGCTAATGTGCCTGCAAATACGGTATTAAGCGGTTCTGCCAACAAAATAACGATGGAGAACCGTGAACGTAACATTCTGAATATCCCAACAGCTACGGGAGGTGATGTGACTACTACTGAGGGGGCAACCCTTGTGGCTGTAGTAAACGACACTATAAAGGAAAGTACAAACAACGAGTGGGTAAACAAGACTGTTGAGTTCAAGTATAATGATGCATCTGCAAAGGTTGAGAACATCAATGTCATTTTCTCGGCAAACGATTATTTTGCTGACCGCACTTCTATCGTTAAAGGAAACTCTCTTAGCGTAGATAATGTGAAACTCGTCTACTATCATGCTCTATCTTCTCTAACTGCTACTGATAACGATGGTAATGACGTTGAGTTGGATTTCAATCCAGAAACACTTAATTATACCGTAAACTCTACTTTTGATGAGTATTGGACGGAGGTGAAATACACCAAAAAAGGTGTTGGTGCAACTGTTGATGCAGAATATAACGCTGAAACTGCACAGTATATAATTACTGTGAAAGGTGAGGATTATGACGAGAATACAAATCCTGATGCTGTAACGGTATATACTATACAATACCAAAAGGCAGCTCCTACCCTATCATCACTAATTGTGGCAGGACATGAATTCATGTCAGCTGGTTCCACTAACACAGAATTTACAGCAACAGGAAAATGCTATGCCGATGAGATTTCATATACGGCTTCTTCTGAGAATGCAAAGGTAGAGGCTGATTATGACGAGGCATCACAGATTCTTACCGTTAACGTAAGCGAACAAGGTGCACCATCAACAGTATATACTATAACATTTGAAGGCAAACAGAATAATTTCTTCTACCAAGTTCCTAACTCAAGCTTTGAGGATTGGACTGACAACAGTGATGGCAGCAATGCCAAGCTCGCAAAGGGATGGAATTCATTTGATACTGCGTGTGGACTATATTCTACATTTGCCTCAATGTCGCCAATGCCTGAAAAGATTGATGGATATAAGGGTTATGGCGTGCGTATCTCATCCAAAGACCTTTGGGTTGCATATGCTAACGGAAATCTAACAACTGGTAAAATCAGTATGGGAAGCTATGAGCCTACTGATGCAACAAACTTTAATTTCACCGACCGTACCGATGTGAACAGCAATTTGCGTGCAGCTGGTTTACCTGATGCTTTTGAAGTTTATGCTCGTTTCACTCCTGGAACATTGAAGAATGGCGTAGACGCTAATCTACAAGGACGTGTGCAGGTTATTATGCATACAGACGCACCTTATCATGATCCAGAATTACCAGAGTTGGCTGACAAGAAAGACGCTTCTGCTTTTGTTCTGATTCCTCCAACAGAAGAATGGACAAAATTCACAGGTGAATTCAAGTATGAAAGCAATACTATTGATGCTGATGTAGACCATTATTACTTGGTGTCTGCCACAACAAACCCTGTTCCTGGAGCATCAAAGGATGATAAACTGGATCTTGACGAATTACGCTTCATTTACTACAATACTTTGGCAGATATCAGCTTTAACGGAAAGACTATTGAAGGTTTTGACCCTAATAAATTCGAGTATGCTATAGACGAAGACATAGAAGATGCAGAGTATTTATTTGATATAAAACCTGCTGGCTTTGGTGCAAGCACATATACTGAAATAAACCACGAGACAGGTATTGTAACAATTTATGTTGCAGGCAATAATATAGAGGAGGATCCTTCTAACAAGAATATCTATACTGTTAAATTTAAAAAGTCTACAACTGGCATTGACACAATTTCTGCCGATAAGGCTGCTAACCATAAGGTTTATACTCTTAATGGAGTTCGTGTAAACGGTAAGCCTGCTGCAGGAATATATATAGTTGACGGAAAGAAGATGACTGTAAAGTAATTACAGTTTCTATAAGATAAACATAAGAAATGGTATTTCCTTTTAATTTGGAAATACCATTTCTTATTTTATAATACATCTATATAATCTTTATAGTTCAATAAAGCTACACATATAAAAGTAAAATTCATTCTGAATATGGATTGATAAAATCCATAATGGAATAAAAAAAAACCGCAGAACATTTGTATCTTTGAACAACCACAAACAAAACTACAGATATGAACAGCAAAACAGGAGTATTTTACTTTAACATATATTCACAAAATTCATACCACTTTGCGCCACTTGCGCCACTTGCGCCATTGCGCCAAATTAGTAAAACAGTATAAAAACACTATATTTTAGCTATTTGGCTATTTTGGCGCAATGGCGCAAGTGGCGCAAGTGACGCAAATTTTGTATAAATAAGTTAAAAGCCAACAAATAGGAAACAGTATTTAAAATAGTATATGTTTGTAGTATCTACAACCTGACAGATAGCACTCTGGAAAAAAGATGGTAGATTTTAAACATATAGCCAACGTTTTCGGTGGCTTGACATTACGGATTATGCGTGTAAAGCCACCGCTTCAAGACACCTTCAAAGTACTTAACAAAAAACTATACTCCAATACAACAATAAGGTCGTCATACTACAGGCAAAGAACAATAAACCTGCCCATACCAAAGAGTTGCTGTATTATTCACAGAGTTATTACTTCTTTCCCCTCCTCCTTATAGTAACGGGGGAGGGGAAGAATTTAATCAAAAAAATTGAGTTTATAATTTTTCATCATTCCAAGAAACGGAAGGACTAAAAGTTAGACATCCGGGGTTAGCCGAATACAAACCAATATACTATAATGATATTTTTATTGCTTTATCTGCAAATCTAACGACATACGTTCCAGACTGTGGCAAAGCTATATCACTATCGTTTGTTTGAAGAACCAAATTTCCAAGCATGTCAAACACTACAACTTTGCCTCCATTATATCCAGGAATGATTTTACCATTTACAGTAAGTACATTATCTGAATGCTTTTCAAGAGTTATATTTGTTGTACCTTCTTCTTTAATTGTTTTGAAGTTTTTCCAAATATTTGCTTCACTGTATACTGTAGTGCAACCTTTTGGTACATAGAGAGTACAAGCATCATAATCAATACGCCAGAATGTATATTTGTCAATTTCCAAAGGCTCAGTCAATCTACAATATATTTCCTTAATGTTGGCATCCATAAAGAACACATCATCACCAAACTCTGTCACCCCATTGCCAATTGTAACATTCTCAAGGTTTTCACAATTTTTGAAAGCACCATCTCCAACAGTAACAACATTGTCAGAAATAACAAGCTTACGTAATTTAGAGTTTGTTATAGCGCAATTTTCTGCTAACTCTGTAACAGATGTAGGCACAGTGTATTCTTCGGTATTTGCAGGTGGCAAGAACAATAAGGTTGATTTGTCTTTATCATATAATACTCCATCTATAGATGAGTATAACTCATTTTCATCACTTATATTAATTTTTTCCAAAGAATCGCAGAACTTGAAGGCATCTGCTCCTAAAGCTTCAAAATCTGCTCCCAATGTTATCTCTTTCAAATTTTCGCAACTGAAAAAAGCATTGTCACCAATCTCTGTCAATGAATTTGGAATACTTAAAGATTTAAGATTTTCGTCATAACAAAATGCCTCTTCCCCAATACGCACAACACCTTCCGGAATGTCCAATGTTTGTAAATTGGTACAACTGCTGAACATACCATCAGAAATTTCTGTGATATTTTTTGATAAAGTCACATCAGTAAGCGACTCACATCCATCAAAGGCAGAAGCCTCTATACTATTTACACTGTTAGGAATAACAAGCTTCTGTAATGACGAGCAACCTGAGAAAGCATTTTCTGTGATAGTCTGAACACCATCAGATATTGTCAAGTCTGTAAGACTGGAATTACCAGAGAATGTGAACCAGCCTATTGTCTTTACTGTAGAAGGAATAAATGCCTTTGTCATAGAAGAACATCCATAAAAGGCATAATCGTTAAGTGACTCTAATCCCTCAGGAAGAATTGCCTCTTTCAGAGCCTCACAACTTTTAAATGCATATCCATCAATAGTTTTCAGTCCTTTGCCGAATTTTACATTCTCCAAACTTGAGCAAACTTCAAAAGCAGCTTGGTTAATATAGGTAACATTATCAGGAATATCAAATTCTGTAATTCCATTGCAGTCACCAACTGCAAGATAACCGATTGAAACTGTTGATGTTGGTATTTTAATAGTTTTTAGTTGGTTAGCATTATAAAACATGTAGTCACCAAGAACATTATCTTGAGTCGTTGCCGTATAATAATATGGTTCACCTCCAGCAACAATATCTGCACCAGACATATCTATATTCTGCAGATTGTTTCCACTAACATAGTCACCGTTTTCATCAAGTCCAGCCATACGTCTTATTAACTTTATGTCTGTACTATTCAACTTTCCTGTTACAGTCAATGTCGTTACATTACTTATTTGCTCGCTTGTCAATAACGTTGACAATGAACCAGCCGTCTCAACATTAACAGTAAGTTTTGTCTCTTGTGCTCCTACCGTGATAAACGACGCCGAAGCAATCACTGCTGTGCAGATTGATTTAGTAAAGATACTCATCTTCATATTTGTGTTGCAGTTCATCTTATGCGCCAAATGAACTCTGTAAAACACCATTGGTGCGCATACCATAACTTGTCTTTATGGTGGCAAAGTTATAGTATTTTTATCAAATAAGAATTAAATTATAACCTGTATAATGTGGACACACCGGAAATCTGAATTTAGCCGTAACACCCTGAATATCAAAGGCAAATATACTTATTTGTCTTTTTTATATTGTGGACAAGTATATAATGATATATCAAAATGTTATAATAAATTCATCAAGAGTTTCATATCTACTACCAAGCATCATCTTTTTGTTCTTTAAACGATACTTACGCTTCCTGAGCGTAGAGTCGCTGGTTGCCAAGAGCAAACACTGATCTTGTGTATTGATATTTATCTTCAGTAAGCAGCATAAACACAAGTCATCAAGAGACAATTCCGGAAAACACTTTTTTAGTCTGTCTACAAAATAATCATAACATAAATTTGTTGATTCAACAAGGTTTTCACGTTCTTCTTCAGATAACGCTATTTTGTTAGCCAATGTTATTTTCTTGCGTTCTTGCATATCTCTTACTCGTTCTATTTTCTTTATAACCTCATCCATTCTGAAAATTCGCAATTTTAAGCCTTGCTGCTGTTTACGTAGCTCAGCCAATTGCAAATTTTTATCATTAAGCGTTCGCATCAATTCAATCTCCTTATCCTGTGCCTCTTGTTTTGTCTTCATCAACAAGTAATTATGCTCTTTTATCTGCGAAAGGCTCTTTGCCAACAAGCGTTCCTTTGTTTGGATAGCCCTGTTTATACGTCTACGCCAGCGTTGATAAGCATATCCAATAAATGTGAGTATAACAAAAACTACAGCTATCAGTAAAGCTATGAAGTTACCTTTACGCTCACTCTCAAGTGCCAGCTTATTTCGTTCAGCAGCTAACAATGAGTAGTTGTACAGCTTCTGTACTTTCATTATTTCTTCATTGCGTTGGTAATTATACATGGAGTCCATTTCTGTAGAAAAGAGAGTTTTATATTCCAAAGCTAATTTATAATTTCCCCTTTGGGATTCTAATTCACTCATATCATTGAAATAAGAAGCTTTTTGATAGAACTCTTTGCTTTGTCTTCCTTTGTTTATGTAAATATAAGCAGAGTCATATTGGCCTAAATTCATCAGGACAACTCCTTTTATAGCAAATAAAGGCTTTACATCATTACCTGTTTTTACACATCTGATAGCTTTATTGACATATTCAAGAGCATGACTATGCTTTCCTTGCATCTCATATACAGCAGCAATACTCTTGAGCAATAAATCCTTTCTATCATAGTTATGCCGTTTTGCCATTATTAAAGCATCCGAAAATACAGATAAAGCCTTTCCGTAATCTTGTGAATAAACGTATTCCCAACCTATCAAGTCAATCATATGAATTGCCTTTGCATAGTCGTTCATTGCTAAAGCATATTTTTTTGCACACTTATATTTCTCAATAGATTCAGTGTATGGTGATTCTGAGCGCAATAACCACCCCCACTGACTATACAAAATATATTTCATAGCATTGTTATTTATGCTTTTTCCTGTATTTGCAGCCTCACTGTATGCTTTTACAGCCTTGCTGTCTTCACCAAGTTCGGCATAGACCAAAGCACAACAGAGCTGCGAGATAGCTTTCAAATTTTTATTGTCACTTTGTGAGTAATATTCTCTTACTGACATAGAAAGAGAATCATTGTCTTGCTTATGTACATTGAAATTCTTTATAATACGCAAGATATTACGCCTTTCATTACATTCACGATGTGATGGTGGACATTCTGCAGTATGCTCATAAATTGATATGGCACTGTCGGGAAATTGCATTGCAGCATCAAGTTCAGCCTGTGTAAGCATTTTCTTACAATTCGAATGATTGTCACAGGCACAAAATATAGCAACAAAAAATAAACAACATGCACATAGACTTGGTATGTAACAAAAATAATTCAATCTTGCCATACAATTACTTTTATGATTTACAATGTGCAAAAATACTCAAATCTTTTTGTTTTATCTTTATCTTTTGTAAAAAAGGAAAGCTATACTTGAATATTGTGTTTCATAAAAACATAAAGTCCCGTCTGGTATGAACCAGACGGGACTTTATGTTATATCAGAATATCTTATTCTAATGTTAAAATTAAAGCTGTGGACCAGCAGCAACAAGAGCCTTACCAGCCTCGTTTGTCTCATACTTCTTGAAGTTCTTGATGAAACGAGCTGCAAGATCCTTAGCCTTCTCCTCCCACTGAGCTGCATCAGCGTATGTGTCGCGTGGGTCAAGGATGTTAGGATCAACACCCTCAAGCTGTGTAGGAACAACGAAGTTGAAGAATGGGATTGTCTTTGTTGGAGCAGCATCGATTGAGTGATCAAGAATTGCATCGATGATACCACGAGTATCACGGATAGAGATACGCTTACCAGTTCCATTCCAACCAGTGTTTACCAAGTATGCCTTAGCACCGCTCTTCTCCATCTTCTTAACGAGCTCCTCAGCATATTTTGTTGGGTGAAGCTCCAAGAATGCCTGACCGAAGCAAGCAGAGAATGTTGGAGTTGGCTCTGTAATACCGCGCTCTGTACCAGCCAACTTAGCTGTGAATCCTGAGAGGAAGTAGTACTTTGTCTGCTCTGCGTTCAGGATTGATACAGGAGGAAGAACTCCGAATGCATCAGCTGACAAGAAGATAACTTGTTTTGCTGCAGGACCCTGAGAGAATGGGCGCTGAATATTCTTGATGTGGTAGATAGGATAAGAAACACGAGTGTTCTCTGTTACGCTCTTATCAGCGAAATCAATCTTACCATTCTTATCTACAGTTACATTCTCAAGAAGAGCGTCACGACGGATAGCGTTGTAAATATCAGGCTCTGAATCCTTGTCAAGGTTGATAACCTTAGCATAGCAACCACCCTCAAAGTTGAATACACCTTCATCATCCCATCCGTGCTCGTCATCACCGATAAGCTTACGCTTTGGATCTGTAGACAAAGTTGTCTTACCTGTTCCTGAAAGTCCGAAGAAGATAGCTGTGTTCTCACCATTCATATCAGTGTTTGCAGAGCAGTGCATAGAAGCCATACCCTTCAATGGCAAGAAGTAGTTCATCATAGAGAACATACCTTTCTTCATCTCACCACCATACCAAGTGTTGATGATTACCTGCTCCTTAGAAGTAACGTTGAATACAACAGCTGTCTCTGAATGAAGACCAAGCTCCTTCCAGTTCTCAACCTTAGCCTTAGAAGCGTTATATACGATAAAGTCTGGTTCCTGATCGAACTCAGCCTCGTTCTGAGGACGGATGAACATATTTGTTACGAAATGAGCCTGCCAAGCAACCTCAACGATGAAACGAACCTTCATACGTGTATCCTTGTGAGTTCCGCAGAAACCATCAACAACATACAGTTTCTTATTTGAAAGCTCTTTCTTTGCGATTTCCTTTACAGCAGCCCAAGCCTCTGGAGTTGCCTTGTGGTTGTCATTGTGATATTCCTCAGAATCCCACCAAACAGTATCGTGAGAGTTCTCATCATCAACGATAAACTTGTCCTTAGGTGAACGACCGGTGTAGATACCTGTCATTACGTTTACTGCACCAAGCTCAGTCTCTTGACCTACCTCGAAACCTTCGAGACCTGCTTTTGTCTCCTCGTTGAACAATACTTCATAAGAAGGATTGTAGAGAACCTCAGTTGTACCTGTGATTCCATACTTCTCTAAAACTGACTTATCAAATCTTGCCATTTTTATTAATGTATTTAATGTGAATATTTTATCCTTTGTTTTTATTAGCTGTATAAATTGTACGAATAATAATACCTACTTCGTAAATCGTGGCAAAGGTAGCAAAAAACTACTTTTCAACAAAAAGAACTATGGTAAAATTGTATGTCTGTCACTCTTTTTAGGTTAAAGTTGTTTAAATGTATATACCCCGCTACTTTTTTGTAAATCGCAAATGACAAATTTTCTTCTTAATTGTTTACTTTTGCAATGATGGGACTACATTGAGCAGTTTCATTACTTTTGCCTTACATTTATAAGGCACTTTCCATAGCATTTAAAATTGCTGTACCCAATAAAGGAATCTAACAAAAACAAGCAATAAAAATCCAAATGAAAGTAATAAACTTCAGCGAGCAAAACTCAGTAATGAACCAGTATCTTGCAGAGATACGCGACAAGGACTATCAGCAGAACCGCCTTGTGTTCCGTAACAATATCTGTCGCATCGGTGAGATTATGGCTTACGAAATGAGTAAGACTTTTAACTATACATTGAAGACAGTGCATACACCACTTGCAGATGCTAAAGTGAGTGTTCCGACAAACGATGTGGTCGTAGCTACTATATTCCGTGCCGGATTGCCATTCCACACTGGTTTTCTCAATGTTTTCGACCATGCAGGAAACGCTTTCGTCAGTGCATACCGCAAATATATAGACGAAGCCCACACCCAAGTTGGCATACATATTGAATATCTTGCCACCCCCGATCTTAACGGCAAGACTCTTATTATTACAGATCCTATGCTTGCAACAGGTGGGTCAATGGAATTAGGCTACAAAGCCTTCTTGACAAAAGGCAAACCGGAGCATGTACATGTGGCATGTGTGATAGCTACGCCTGAAGGCATTGAACATGTAAAAAAGACCTTCCCTGAAGCAGAAACAACAATATGGTGTGCTGCCGTAGACCCTGGGATGAACGAACATAAATATATCGTGCCGGGATTCGGAGATGCTGGAGACTTGTGCTTCGGTGAGAAACTCTAATATGGTATTTTATCTGTGAGAATACGACAAAATGAGGGCGTATCGTTTTGATGCGCCCTCTATTATGATTGTTATTATGATTCTATTCTGCTGCTTGTCGTATATAAATTGGACAAGCTACATCACCTGTACTCATAACCAATTCTATAGTCCTTGCAGTCAAAAGAGAATTTTGTTTTATGGAGCAATTAACTTTGTTGCCTGCTTCAGAAAACTCATACCAATCTTTATCTTTTAATTCTTTTTTTTGTCCTTTGTTATATATTAATTTAAACTCTTCTTTGTCTGATTTTTGTGTGCTAATGCAAGAGATATACCACCCAGGATAGTTGTTTACAGTAATGGAAAAATCTTTTCCCTTGACAGGAACATCAATGTAACTGTTTTCTTTTTCTTTTCTTATCGTAACATCATTAGACGATATTTTGCAAGGTTCTCCACCTCCAAGATAAATATCATTAGATTTATCACTGCAACCACCTAAAAACATGGTTAATAAGAAAAAAAAGATAAAATTATTTTTTTCATTTCTATTTATATTACAAGACTATAACTATTATTCAATATCGCTAATCTTGATGACCGATACTGAATAGAAAAGTAATTGCAATTACATTTCGAAATGCAAAAATACTGCAAATAAAGATGATTAACAATACTTATTCTTAGGTATTTCAGGAAAAGTATAAATTTATATTTCAAGTGCCATAATAAATATATCCGCGATGCTGTTTTGTACACTTACATTCATCCCTGTGAGAATTATTGTTGGAAAAAGTTGCCAAGTTTCTCATAGAAATTAGGCAACTTTCCATGAGAAATCAGGCATATTTTGAAAAAAACAAGGCATAACGATAAAATATATCACACAATTTGACATTAAAAGAACATACTATCACAACATTAAACTCTTAATATAAACCAGTCTCTACAGAATAAAAAAAATGCATCAAGAACATACTATTGATAAAAAGTAAACAACAACATTCACAAATGTTAATACGTTTTCTTTTGTATATTTTTGTAGGTGCTTTGTTCTAAAAAAACTCAATAAACATATTATTTAATATAATAAAGCATTGTATAAGGTGGATTTTTGGAATATTCTGACTAAATTTGCAGCTAAAATTATAATTTTGGATATGAAAAGAAAGTTTTTCCCACTTACATTGCTTTTGGCTGGTGTCTTCATGTTGGCATCGTGCCTTGGTGATGATACAGACAATAGCGATATAACTTATTATGGTGACGCAGCTATAACATCGTTCTCTCTCGGAACGCTTAACAAATATTACCTCTACAACAACGGTGATACCATAAAGAAGAACGAGGATGGAACTGACAGTACAACGACTGTAGACTGCAGCACCTACAAGATGACAATAGACCAGCTGAAACACGAAATATATAATGTTGATTCTCTACCAGCTGGTGTTGATGCCAAGAAGGTGGTTTGCACTGTTGCAAGCAAGAACTCCGGAATTATTGTTGTGAAGAAAATCAATAACGACAGTCTTGATTATTATAGCAGCGCAGATTCCATGGATTTGTCAGTACCACGACAATTCAGAGTATATTCTACAGATGGAACAAATTACCGGAAGTATAATGTCACGGTTAATGTCCATAAAGAGCTTCCAGACTCTTTCGTATGGCACAAGCAATCAATGACAGAAAGTGCTACTGGTTTGAACAACGTAAGCGGTGTAAACACGTTTGCTATGGGCAACACTCTATACACAGCAATTTCTGATGCAGCAGGAACATATATCGCTGCAAAAAATATAGACAACGACAGTGAACCATGGAGAGTGTTGGTATCAAACATGAATATGGTTTTCAGTAAGGATGCATATAAAAATATTGCCGTTCTTAATGGATGGATTTATATTCTTAATGACGGAAAGATGTTCAAAGCACAAGACGGTAGTACATGGCAGCCTGTTACGACATCTGGCTTAAATAATCCCAAACAGCTTGTGGGTGCCGGAAGCACTAAAATGTATGCCGTTACAGCTACAGGCATTGCCTCGTCTGCAGACGGAAACAATTGGACAGAAACATCTGTTGATGGAGAAATATCAAAACTACCCTCAAACAACGCACACATTTGTTCGTTACCTTTGAAGACGAACTCAGGTGTAGAACGAATTGTCATGATAGGCAACAGTGACATTGCATCAGATACTACAGCTGTTGTATGGGGTAAAATAGAAGATTCCAAAGAAAGTGTAGATTCTTACTCATGGTCACTGTATGAAGGCGGATATAAACTTATGCTTCCTAATATGCAAGGTTTATCGGTTATGAAATATGACGGTAAGCTTTATGCTATTGGCGGTTCAGGTTTGAATGGTAGTAAAGTTCAGCCATACAGCAAGTTATATTGTAGCAAAGACCAAGGATTGACATGGCAAACAAGCTCTTTGTTTACATTGCCAAAAGATTTGCCTACAGATGTTGATGCAAACACTATCAGCATGACCGCAGACAAAGAAAATCATGTTTGGATTGTATGTGCAAAGACTGGTCAGGTTTGGAAAATGAGAATCAATAGACTTGGCTGGAAAACAGTACAAAAGTCTTTTAATGAATAGAAAATATATGGCACTCTGCTGTATCAACAGTAGTATTGCCTATATATAATAAGGTATAAAGTGTAATGCACTGTATTTTTTCAAAAACATATCATCAATATCTTCTGAACATAGTTTTAATGTCTGTGTTCACTCTGTGTGCCGTTCCTGTAATGGCACAAGAAGATGATATGTACAAAATGGAGATAGGTGCAGGACTTGGTATTGTGACTTACGAAGGTGACTTCAATGGCAATATAACAAAAGGTGCCCAGCCAGGAGCTTCACTTATATTGCGTAGAGTATTTAATCCATATATGGATCTTAGACTTGGCATTATGTATGGCAAACTCAAGGGTTCATCAGAAAATGAGAAGACATACTATCCTGACTATCAGCAAACAAAATATGACTTCAGCAACACTCTTATAGACGCATCCTTGACATACGAATACAATTTCTGGCCTTATGGCACAGGGAGAGATTATCGTGGTGCACAAAGGCTTACTCCGTTTGTATTCCTCGGTATTGGTGCAACATACGTTAAGACAGAGGATAAAGGAGTGTTTACTGGAAACTTGCCAATTGGAGTAGGAGTAAAATACAAACTTGGCAAAAGAGTAAATCTTGGAATAGAATGGGCTATCCACTTTTCACTCAGTGATGAGTTGGACGGCGTGAAAGACCCATATATGATAAAAAGTAGTGGATTGTTCAAAAACACAGACTGCTATTCGGCATTGCAATTGACGCTAACCTATAGCTTCATGCAAAAATGTAGAACCTGTAACAGTGATAAATATGACTGACAACAAGAATATCAAGCTGGATATGACCCGAATACCGGAGCATATCGCTATTATAATGGACGGTAACGGACGATGGGCAACTGAACGCGGAAAAGAAAGAAGCTATGGCCATCAGGCTGGAGTAGATACCGTTAGAAGAATAACATCAGAGTGTACAAGACTTGGTGTAAAGTATTTGACGCTGTATTCTTTTTCAAATGAGAATTGGAATAGACCAGTAGACGAGGTTGCAGCACTCATGGGATTGGTATTGTCGGCATTAAACGATGAGCTTTTCATGAAAAACAATGTACGCTTCCGCGTTATTGGTGATATGAACAGATTACCGAAAGCTGTTCAGGAAAAGTTGCAAGAAACTGTTGACCTTACAGCAAATAACACAAAGATGACAATGATTGTAGCACTCAGTTATTCGTCACGGTGGGAAATTGTTAAGGCAGCAAAGGAATTGGCACAGTTGGCAGTAGAAGGGAAAATCAAGCCTGAAGACATAACAGAGGATAATTTCGGCGATCACCTTACAACCAATTTCATGCCCGACCCAGATTTGCTGATAAGAACAGGAGGTGAGCTTAGAATATCAAATTATCTTCTTTGGCAGATAGCATATTCTGAATTATATTTCTGCGACACTTTTTGGCCAGATTTCAGCGAAGCTGATTTGCACAAGGCAATTGCCAGTTTCCAAAACAGACAAAGAAGATTTGGAAAGACAGAGGCTCAAATTGAAAGTGAGGAAAACAAATAACCTCCACGAGAAAAGAAAATATAAAGACATACGATGAATATATCAATAAGAAAAGCGTTATTGGGCATCGTGGTAGCAGCTTCCACTTTTACTGCCGGTGCACAGGAGAAAATTGTGAATCCTGATATAACTTATGCTGGTTCTCCACGCAATTGCGTTATCGGAGGAATAAAGGTTACAGGCGTTGAGGGATATGAGGAATACATGCTCGCCGGAATATCCGGATTAACTGTCGGGCAGGAAGTTACAGTGCCAGGACAAGAGATTACAGATGCCGTAAAAAGGTACTGGCGACACGGATTATTCTCCAAGGTAACAGTAGCTGCCGATTCTATTGTAGGAGATAAGCTGTATCTGCATTTCTATCTTGCCACACGACCACGAGTTTCTGTCATTAATTATTCAGGAGTGAAAAAATCGGAGAAAGAAGACCTTGAAACAAAACTTGGACTTCTTAAAGGCAGTCAGATTACTCCAAACATGATAGACCGTGCTAAAGTTCTTGCAGAAAAATATTTCCATGACAAAGGTTTCAACAATGCGGAGATAAATATAAAACAAGTTGATGATCTTTCAAACAAGAATCAAGTAATACTGAATGTTGATGTCGATAAGAAAGAAAAAATCAAGGTAAGACACATTTTCCTTGAAGGCAACAAAGAACTTTCCACAAAAAAAATAAAGGGCGGACTGTTCTCTAAAGGTGCACTTGGAAAGATTCGTGAAGCAGGAACAATGGCAAGCTTCATGAAGTCAACAAAGTTTACTCCCGAAAGATATAAAGACGGAAAGCAAGCTTTGCTTGACAAATACTTTGAACTTGGCTACCGTGATGCTGAAATTCTTGACGACAGCATTTGGAACAACGACCCTAAGCATGTAAATGTTTATATAAAGGTAGACGAAGGAAAAAAGTACTACATCCGAAATATAAGTTGGGTGGGCAACACCGTATTCACCACAGATTATTTAAGCCGTGTGCTTGGTATGAAGAAGGGTGATGTGTATAATCAGAAGTTACTCAACAAGCGATTGAGTGAAGATGAGGATGCGGTTGGCAACAACTATTGGAACGATGGCTATTTGTTCTATAACCTTCAGCCTACGGAAGTAAATATCGTTGGTGACTCTATTGATTTGGAGATGCGTATCTATGAGGGGCAGCAAGCTCATATCAGTCGTGTTAGAATAAACGGAAACACTCGTCTGTACGAAAATGTTATCCGCCGAGAATTACGCACAAAGCCTGGTGACCTTTTCTCAAAGGATGCGCTACAGCGTTCTGCTCGTGAACTTGCATCTATGGGACATTTTGACCCAGAGCAGGTTAATCCTGACGTGCAGCCAAATTATGAAGACGGAACTGTTGACATAAACTGGAACCTTGTGCAGAAGTCTAACGACCAGGTTGAGTTTTCTCTTGGTTGGGGACAGACGGGTGTGATAGGTCGTATTGGATTGAAGCTCAACAACTTCTCTATGCGCAACCTGTTCAACAAGAACCGTGAGCACCGTGGCATTATGCCTATTGGAGACGGTGAGACACTTTCGCTTGGTGCCCAAACTAACGGTTCATATTATCAGTCGTATAACGCTTCTTACTCAACCAACTGGTTTGGAGGCAAACGCCCGATACAGTTTACTGTTGGAGCATACTTCTCTAAGCAGACTGATGTGAATAGCAACTATTATAACAATGCGTTGATGAACAACTATTACTATAATTATTATGGTTATGGAAGTTCATACAACTATAACTATGAGAATTATCTTGACCCAGACAAATATGTAGAGCTTTTCGGAGTTTCTATCGGATGGGGAAAACGCTTGCGCTGGCCAGATGATTACTTCCAATTGTCAGCCGAACTCTCTTTCCAGAGATATATGTTGAAAAATTGGCAGTACTTCATTGTTACAGACGGTAACTGCAACAACTTGAATTTAAGCATATCCCTTTCAAGAACATCTACCGACAACCAACTCTTCCCACGTCGTGGTTCCGAGTTCCTTGCTTCGGTAACAGTTACTCCACCATGGTCTAAATTCCAAAAGAAAGACTATGCCAACCTTGCCACCGACCGCAACTCTCCAAACTATAAGGAGGAGCAGCAAGAGAAATACCGTTGGGTAGAGTATCACAAATGGAAATTCAAGGCTCGCATGTTCACAGCTCTCACCAACGGACAGAAGTGTTTGGTTTTGATGACACGTGCAGAAATGGGACTTTTAGGTTCTTATAACAAGAACAAGAAATCACCGTTTGAGACATATTATGTTGGTGGCGACGGTATGAGCGGATATTCTTCAGGCTATGCAGAAGAAACAATCGGACTTCGTGGATACGAAAACGGTACGGTGGGCTACAACAGCTATGCTTACGACCGTTTCACAATGGAGCTTCGTTATCCATTCTTACTTGGAAATACAACCATCTATGGACTCACTTTCCTTGAAGCAGGTAATGCATGGAGCGACACAAAGAAGTTTAATCCATTTGATATGAAGCGTTCTGCCGGTATTGGTGTGAGAATATATCTGCCAATGGTCGGACTTATGGGTATCGACTGGGCCTACGGATTCGACAAGGTACTGAACGGAAGTTCTTGGCAAAAAGGCGGCTCACAGTTCCACTTCATCTTGGGACAGGAGTTCTGATGAAAGAAATAGAGAAAATAGAGATTAATGCGGAGAGCTTTTTAAATAGCTCTCCCTTTTGTCAAAACAAGTTTAAAACAAAAAGCAATGAAAAAACTATTGTTAGTTGCCGTGATGCTGGTTTCAGCATTAGGAATGAGCGCACAGAAATTTGCACTCATTGACATGGAATACGTTTTGAAAAATATTCCAGCATACGAGCGAGCAAACGAACAACTCTCGCAAGTAGCCAAGAAATGGCAGGCAGAGGTAGATGCTATCGGCACAGAAGTGCAAACAATGTATAAGAACTACCAGAACGAATCAGTATTTTTATCGCAAGAGCAAAAGAAAACTCGCCAGGAGGCAATTCTCGCAAAAGAGAAAGAAGCAAGTGAACTGAAGAAGAAATATTTTGGTCCTGAAGGCGAATTATACAAAAAGCGCACAAGCTTGATGACCCCTATACAGGAAGAGATATATAATGCAGTAAAAGATATCAGTGATTTAAGAGGATACTCACTTGTACTTGACAGAGCTTCGGATACTGGAATCATTTTTGGTTCACCAAAGATAGACATAAGCAATGAAGTATTGGTAAAACTCGGCTATTCTGACAAATAATTTGCTCAAAAGAAAAAAACGCATTACATTTGCATCAAGTTATAAAGAATAATATTAACAAATAAAACAAATAACAAAGAAATGAAAAAAGTGATTTTAATGTTGATGCTGTTTGCACCTCTTGCAACATTCGCACAGAAGTTCGGACACGTTAACGCACAAGCTGTTATGGAAAGTCTGCCAGAATTTATCAAAGCTCGTGCTGAGGTTGAAGGTCAGGCAAAGGCTTACGACAACGACCTTCAGGCAATGCAGAAGGAAATACAGACAAAGGCAGACGCTTACGACAGAAATCAGTCAACAATGAACGAGGCAAAGCGTAAGGAAACAGAGGCAGAGTTGCAAAACCTTTACCAGAAGTTCCAGCAAGCTCAGCAAACCAACAGTCAGGCTATACAGAAATTGCAAGCAGAAAAGATGCAGCCAATCATCACAAAGCTGCAAAATGCAATAAAGAATGTTGGTAAAGCTGGTGGTTATGTATACATAATGGATGCTTCAAGCGGCATTCCTTACATTAGCGAGACTCTTAGCAAAGATGTGACAAACGATGTCAAAGCAGAGTTGAGCAAACTTAAATAAGAGTATTTTAACACATAGGGAGTGTGTCAAAGGTAGAGGATTGCTGTTGATGGCTCCTTGCTTTTGACACATTTTTGTTTTTTATATTAAAGACTATTACTATTATGAGAAAGACAATCCTGTTTTTGTTTTTTGCACTTGTATCTGTAACCACAGCCATGGCGCAAGACTTCAAATTTGCATATTTCAGTTATGACAGTGCACTAAAATCAATGCCCGACTATGGATTGGCACTTGCCAACATTGATAAATTGCGCACACAATACGATAATGAGATAAAGCGTGCGGAGAACGAATTCAATGCCAAGTATGAAGATTTTCTTGAAAATCAACATTCATTAGATCAAGCCATTCTCGACAAGCGACAGGCAGAATTGCAAGAGATGCTCCAAAAGAACTTGAAATTCAAGGCAGAGGCAAAACGTTTGCTTGAACAAGCCGAAAACGATGCATACGCACCTTTGAAGACAAAGCTCAACAATGCAGTAAAGAAGATTGGTCAGGAAAAAGGCTATGCTTTTATTCTAAACACAGATGGTGATGCCTGCCCATACGTAGACAGCACTAAAGGCGACGATATAAACGTGATTATTGTCGATGCTCTGAAATAAAATAAATATTATTATATATAAGGAGGATACATAAATGATAAGACTTACAGAAGGAGCAGGTCCGATAGGGGTGTTTGATTCAGGATACGGAGGACTAACTATTCTCCACCAGATGAGACAGACACTGCCACAGTATGATTACCTCTATCTTGGCGACAATGCACGTGCCCCATATGGTCCACGCTCATTTGACATAGTATATCAGTTCACTCGTGAAGCTGTATTGAAACTCTTCAGCATGGGTTGCCAGTTGGTAATCCTTGCTTGCAATACTGCATCGGCAAAGGCATTGCGCACGATACAGCAAAACGATCTTCCTGAAATAGACCCCACCCGGCGCGTGCTTGGTGTTATTCGACCAACGGCAGAATGTATAGGAAAGATTACTCAAAGCCGCCATGTGGGAATATTTGCCACTGTAGGAACAATCAAGAGCGAAAGTTATGTATTGGAGATACAGAAACTTTATCCTGATATAACAGTAACTGGTGAGCCTTGCCCAATGTGGGTGCCACTCATAGAGAACAATGAATATGACAGTCCGGGTGCCGACTATTTTGTAGAAAAGCGCATAGGCAACATTATGCGGCGTGACCCCAAGATTGATTCAATAATCCTTGGCTGCACGCATTATCCATTACTCTTGAACAAAATTCTAAAGTATGTGCCGCGCGGAGTGAGAATTGTTCCACAGGGAGAATACGTGGCAAGTAGTTTGAAAGACTATTTCATACGTCACCCCGAAATGGAGGCAAAATGTTCAAAAGGAGGCAAATGTCATTACCTCACCACAGAAAGTACTGATAAGTTTCAAGAATCAGCTCAGTTGTTTCTTCATGAGAATGTTGATGTGGAGAAGGTAACCTTAGAGTGACACTAAACAACCCTTTTGCAAACTCAACCTAACAATAATATCAATTAGACAACTAATCAATGACTATACAAACATTTAAATATCAAAAAACCATATATTTTTATCAGTTTGTGCGGTCAAGCACTTGTCTTTGTAAATATCTTTGCAAGGCATAAATGATTGATATGACTTCTAAACATCATAGAAGTTTCATATAAACACATTATTGTTAGTTAGTATTAATTGAGCAGAACAAAGCACGCATTGCTTGAGAAAAGTAGTGCGTGCTTTTATTTTTCTATTATTTTGTTACTAAAGAAACATAATATGGTGTACATGGTGTATGTTTTCAGCTTAACACATTGTGCTGTAAGCTTTTGACTTATAAGGAAAAGTCCCATGGTGTATGTTTATATGTATGTTTTCAAAATTATGATACACATTCATGTGTTTGTTTTTTATCTCTTTACTTCCTTTTTATGTACCTTTGCATAAGATAAGCTGCACTCGGCAATTTGAAAGCAAGCTTTCATTGCACTCGTTTGCATTATCTTTGCATAAGATAATATACAAAAGGAATTTAAACCCTAATATTTAAGTTGACAGAAATGAAAAGCAAATTCCATCCGCTTTATACAAGTGAGATTGAACCAAAATCTTTCACTTTCCCTTTTAATTATACTCCACACCCTTTGTCGGTAATTGCTGCCGATGGGCTGAAGGAATATGTGCAATCACAAGAATATTGGAAAGAGGAAATAGAAGAAGGCAAGATGTTTGGAGTGCTCGTTGTTAGAGACAAACATCATAACCTGGGATATTTAGCTGCTTTTTCAGGTTTACTTGGCGGAAGAAATGATTGGGATTTTTTTGTTCCTCCCGTATACGATAGTATGCAACAAGACGGATATTTCAAGACCAATGAGAGAGTCATATCGGCAATGAACAATGAGATTAGGTCGATGGAGAATAGCGAGATATTCGTTTCTTCTGCCATTCGACTTAAAAATGCGGAGAAAAAGGCTGCGGAAGAGGTATCTGCATATAAAGAGATAATGGCAGCCGCAAAACAAAAGAGAAACGAGATTCGTTCTTCTGCGACCACGTTGTCAGCTGAAACTGAGGCTGAGTTGATTCGTGAGAGCCAATACCAAAAGGCAGAATTACGAAGAATAAAGAAACGTTGCGAGGAAGATATTGAAACAGCAAGACATGACTACGAAAAGCAACAGGCTGCCGTGATGCAGAAGAAAGCACAACGGAAAAAGATGTCGGAAAATCTTCAGCATTGGCTCTTTGAACAGTATAACATGCTGAACGCCCGTGGAGAGAGTCGTAATCTTTGCGATATCTTTGCCACAACACCACAGCGTGTACCACCTTCAGGAGCTGGTGATTGCTGTGCTCCTAAACTTCTGCAATATGCCTACCAAAACAATATGCATCCTATTTGCATGGCTGAATTCTGGTGGGGTAGGTCGCCTAAAAATGAAATTCGTCATCATTTTCATTACTATCCCGCTTGTCGCAGCAAGTGCAAACCTATTTTAGGGTTTATGCTCCAAGGACTTAATGTTGACAAGAATCCTCATGATGTTGAAAACACATCATCACGACTGAAGATTGTTTACGAGGATGAATGGTTAATCATAGTAAACAAACCGTCGGGAATGCTTTCTATGCCAGGACGCGTGAACAGAAAATCTGTCATAGATGTTTTGCGCTGTGACATGAACCGCAAAGGGTATCTTATGCCAGCCCACCGACTTGACATGGACACCAGTGGCTTGCTTATTGTTGCCAAATCAGAAGAAACATTGCGCAACCTGCACGAACAATTCGCTTCGCGGCAGATAAAAAAGTGCTATTCGGCAGTGCTTGAAGGCGAACTTACCAATATGCCACAGCATGGCTTTATACATTTGCCATTATTGCCAGACCCAAACGACAGCCCCAGACAGACTGTTGATTACAAGAGCGGAAAGCAGTCAACAACAGAATACAAAATAACAGGTATTGAAGGTGGTAAAACTTATGTCAATTTATATCCGCACACTGGCAGAACCCACCAGCTGAGAGTGCATTGTGCACATACAGACGGACTTGCCACACCTATCGTTGGCGACAATTTATACGGCAATCCCTCTGCAAGCAGACTTATGCTTCATGCAAAACAAATTGCTTTTCGTCATCCTGTAACAAATAAATGGATGCAATTTACGGAAACGCTTCAACAAGAACAATCCTAAGAAATGCCCACAACTGACTAACCGAAGTGTGTATGACCAGCATTACTGCCGCAAAACAAAATGATAAATTATTCAGTTGAAACAGCTTGCAATTAAATATATTTATACTATAATAGAAAAAAACAATCAAGTATAACTTTGATGCAAATCTTTTTTTAGATAACTTTGCAACAGAACAAATGAACAACACATTATTACCAGAAAGACAAGAATAATGCAAGGAGGTTGTTCAGGAACAAAATACAAAACATTATAATATAAAGACATTATGAAGAAAAAATTTATTTGCACAGTTTGCGGTTATGTTTACGAGGGTGATGCAGCTCCAGAGCAGTGTCCTGTATGTAAAGCTCCAGCTTCAAAATTCAAGGAACTGAAAGAAGGTGAAGAGGAAGAATTTGCCACAGTTCATGAGCTTGGTGCAGCTCGCAAGGAGAATGCTGACGCAGAGATGATCAAAGACCTTGAAACCCACTTCAATGGTGAATGTGGCGAAGTTGGTATGTATCTTGCAATGAGCCGTCAGGCAGACCGCGAGGGTTATCCTGAAATTGCAGAGGCTTTCAAGCGCTATGCTTTTGAGGAAGCTGAGCACGCTTCTAAGTTTGCAGAACTCCTTGGTGATGTTCTGAAAGACACAAAGAGCAATCTTGAGGCTCGTATCGCTGCTGAGCGTGGTGCATGTGCTGACAAGTTCCGCATTGCTCGCAATGCAAAGGCTGCTGGCATGGATGCTACTCACGACACTGTTCATGAGATGGCTAAGGATGAGGCTCGCCACTGCGCTGGTTTCGAAGGACTATACAAGAGATATTTCAAATAATCATCTCATAAATATTTACGATAAAGGCTCCCATACTTATATGTGGGAGCCTTTATTTGTTTGTATATCTAAAGAGAATACTGTTGATTGACAGCCATCGGTTTTCAACAGGAAAGACGTTAGCTTTACAATGCCAAGGCGTCAGCTTTCATCATCAAAGGCGTTAGGTTTCAACGGAAAAGGCGTTAGGTTTCAACGGAAAAGGCGTTAGGTTTTCATCAGTCAAGAATAAAGCTACCGAAAGATTACACAAAAAATCCTTCACCATAATTGTATCATAAACAAATGCATACATTATGCGTGAAGGACTTTTCACTTTTCATTTACTTTCTATATATTCCTCTAACAGGTTTTTCTGCGTCTTTCTTACTTATCTTTGCCGGTGCATAACGATAGTCATAATAGTTGTCGTACCCCCATCCGTTCCAGTTGTAGTCGTTCCAATCATCATAATAGTCTGACGTCTTCACAAGCTTAAAATACACAGGATCATTATATCCGTCATCAATATATCCAGTGAAATACCTTCCGTTCAACCTATAGTCGGATATATAATAAGTAACTCTCTCCGAGCGAGAATAAATCTGTATTTCGCCGTTGACAACTCTCCAGTCTATGTAACTTGCAAAATAATCCCAAGGAGCATTGCTGTAGTAGTCTACCCATCTGCCAGTGCCCTGTGCATATCTGTACGGATCTTGGTCAAACTGCAGCACAGACATGCTCGACTTGTATATCTGTCCATTCACAGTGCTCTGCATATACATGTTGCCCTGCCATTCTCCGGCAAGCGTATAGGCTATATCATCATCCTCATCACATCCCGTCAGCGTGAACGTGGTCATTGCCATTATCAGCATAACTAATATCGTGTGTAACTTTTTCATAATTGTTTTATTTAAATTGTTAATAGTCGATGTATTATCTCTTTACGTCTGCAAAAATACAACAAGCAGAACATTAAAGCAAGCTTAAAACTATAATATTTATAGGGAAATCCCTATATCAAACATTCTTTTCACCTATATATGCCCAAAGATATCTATTGGCAAATTTAATAAAAACAAGGCATATTTCTTTTAATTTATTCTTTATTCAGCCAAAAATATATTACTTTTGCGCCATTAAACAGAAAATAACCAACTAAATGAAAGTTATATATTATGAGAAAAACTTTACTTACAGCAGTTGCAGTATTGGCTGCAAGTAGTGCAATCTATGCACAATCAGATAATGGATTTACAGTTATACCATCACCAGCAGACGACAATCTGATAATGTACAGTTTGTCTCCAAATGGAAGATACGTAGGAGGCAACACATTGGTAACAAATCAGGCAGCTGTTTATGACCTGCAAGACAAGAAATTGACAATCGTTGGCGAGGAAGCACCAGACGGCAGTGCTGATGTGCGAAAAATCGCAGATGACGGAAAATTTGTAGCCATGTTCTCAGACACAAACACATGGGGAACCCTTTATTCGTTTTCGGGAGATATTTTAGCAAACTATGGCAACGGTTCACTTCCTAAGGGACTCACAAAGAGTGGCGATCTCACTGTTGGTGCAATGATGAATGCCGACGGTGCAACATGGAACGCATGCTATTGGGACGGTACAACTCCTGTATATCTGCCAGAACCTTCAGAGAAGTGGGCAGGTTGGACTTCACTCGATCCTGACGATCCAAGAACAGTGAACGGAACTTCTGCCGACTTTGTATCTGCCGACAAATCAGTTATCGTGGGTTATATTATCGACAACATGTCAACATATCCTGCAGCAATATGGCGCCAGAACAAGGATGGCAAAACATATTCTCTTGACTTTATCTCACATCGCTATTTCGACAACGATTGGGATGGCACTCGCCCTTACGTTATGTTCCAGTCTTCAGCTCTCAGCTCTAACGGCAAATGGATTGCCATAACCTTGGCAACAGCCGACGTTAATGGCTTTTCACAGAATTATGGTTTCGGAAGATTTAATGTAGATACAGAAACTCTTGAAACATATCTTTATGATGACCAAGCATCAGTAGAAGAAACCTACGCTTCAGGCATTGCCGACGATGGTACTATCATTGGATTTATCAGCAGCTCAGTTGGTGAGCAAGGCGTTATTTGGCCTGCAGACGAGAAAGCTCCCTCAACTCTTGCTGAGAAATATCCTAATGTTCCTCAATTTGCCGAGTATGATGAAAGTGGACACATGGTTGGCGCTATTTCTGCTGACGGGCGTTATATTTCTGGATATGGCTATTACTACAGAGGACTTGACACCGACGATGAGTCGGATGATTCTGCTGGTTATGAGTCATACATATTCGACAGACAGGCAAAGGGAACAACTGGTATAAAGGCAGCAACAACAACCACAAACAAAAATCTCGGTCAAAAGAAATTCACTCGCTATACTCTTGATGGCAGAAAGGTAAGCAGCCGTATTCCTGGTTTCAATATTCTTAAATTTGGCGATGGCAGAACAGTCAAAACTCTTGAAAAATAAATTTTTCTTACCATAAAAAATCAAGCAGATCAAGCCGTATGGCTCTTCTGCTTGATTTTTATTTTTTATTCCACTACTTTATTCTTCCACATTTTCCACATATTCATAAAGTTTCTTGTAGAATTGCGTGTGCGACAGCGTTTCAGCATTGCCCATGATTATCAGCTTCATCCTTGCTCTTGTTATAGCCACGTTCATTCGCCTGAGGTCGCTTAAAAATCCTATATTGCCATTGTTGTTGGAGCGAACAAGGGATATAATAATAACGTCACGTTCCTGTCCCTGAAAGCCATCAACGGTATTTACGGAAATCAGTCGCCGGTATGGACGGAAAAATTCTTTCTTCTTTATCTGCTGCCGCAAATACTGCACCTGCGCTCTATATGGCGATATTATCCCCACATCAATGCTTTCATCCAGAATGCGTTCCTTTCCTATTTTCTCAAAATATTCCTGCAGCTTGTCGAGTGTCAATGCCGCCTCTTTCTTGTTTATCCTGCCAAAGTTCTCGCCAACAAATTGCTCATAAGCCTCAATACCAGATGTATCTATCCACATCATGGGACAATCATAGTCAAGTATTCCGCGATATTTCACTTCTGGAGCGGCAACAACCTTGCCATCATAAAACCATTCGCTTGAAAACTTCATGATTTTCTCATTCATACGGTATTGCATAGTGAGCAAAGTCACTACCTCTGGCTTGTTTTCCACAATTCTCTCCATCAACGTCTTTGCCAGTCCACCCTTCATAGCCTCAACACTTTTCACAGTTGGTGGCAACTGGCAATGGTCGCCGGCAAGTATAACCCTTGTGGCACGCTTCATCGGAATCCAGCAAGCAGCCTCAAGTGCCTGTGCCGCCTCGTCAATAAACAGAGTGGTAAATTTCTGTCCCGTCATTATTCTGTTCGCACTGCCTACAAGCGTACTTGCTATAACCCTTGCTTCTCCAAACAACTGGGCATTTATTCTACATTCAATTTCCGTGGAACGACTTTTCAGCCGTTCCATTTTCTGGTGCCAGTTTTCCGAAGTACCCCTTTTTCTGTTGCTTCTCAACTCACGTATAGCTTTTCGTATGCTCCACAGCTCAGGATAATCAGGATGCGACTCAAACCTACGCTCGTAGGTAAATGAAAGCATTTTGTCATTGACTCTCGTCGGATTGCCAATCCTCAGAACAGGTACTCCACGGTCTACAAGCTTCTCACAAATCCAGTCTACAGCCATATTACTCTGCGCACAAACCAGCACCTGATTCTCTCTCTTCAACGTTTCATAGACAGCTTCCACAAGAGTCGTTGTCTTTCCTGTTCCAGGCGGACCATGCACCACAGCCACGTCTTTGGCTCTCAATACATTGTTGACTGCTAATTCCTGAGCAGAATTAAGCCATGGGAAGCGTATATGATCGAAAGAGAAAGTCTGTGCCTTCTGCTTTGAATAGAACAAGTCTCGCAGATAAGCAATTCTGTTTCCCTTAGCCCTTATTGCTCTATCAAGAGCTTCAAACATTAGATGATAACTCGTTTCGTCAAAAAAAAGCTGTATGCCAATTCCGTCGGTGTTCTGAAGTGTTGTAATAACCCCTGCCTTGTCGGGAATTGTGACAACCATGCGGTCGGTGTCGGCATAACTCACCACACCTGTCGACAATACATCGAAGTTTTTTTCACCTCCTGACGCTTTTCCCAAGTTTTCTTTATCCGCATTTACCTTGAAGAAGCAAACAGGCTTGCCAAACTCGAAATTATGCTCAATATCCTCATCGTCAGTTCTGTATACCTCAATAGCAAGTTGGTTTAAGGAGTTGTAATAACTTCTGCCAATGCGCACAGGATGCCATGCGTCGCCTCTCTTTATGCGTCGCTCCAAGCCCATTGCCTGCATCTGTTTTTTGAAGTTTTCCCGTTCCTCGTTATATTCCGTCTGCAATAGAGCCTTCTGCTTGAGCAGACTCATAACAGGATTGTTAATGTTATTATTCTTGTCCATATATATATTTAATTGCAAAATTACAGCTTCTATATATATCTGCAAAACAAGACGTAAGTTTTTATTTAAAATATACAAGCGTAGATAGTATGATATAGAATTGCAGCCTATCAAAGTGAAAATAGAATTTTTATTTACGTATAGGTACCGACAAATTGTTAAAATAGGTTATAATACAAACTTAAAATGTAGTAAACGCTGACTGTTGTTCGTATTATATTTGTAATTTATCTACTTTTGTAGCTGAAAGAAGAATATAGAAAGTATAAATAGTATTATATAATTACTTAAATATAAACAATATGCAGATTAGAAAACTTTTCGTGTTTGCAGCTTTGGTAGTAACAGGTGCGGTATCAGTACATGCACAGGAAGCTAACCCAATGATGCAGCCACTTCCTGTAGACCCTCAGGTGAAAACAGGAAAGCTGGACAACGGATTGACGTATTATGTACGCCACAATGGTTATCCAGAAAAGCGTGTCAATTTCTACATCGCACAGCGAGTAGGTTCTATTCAAGAAGAAGAAAACCAGCGTGGATTGGCACACTTCCTTGAGCACATGTGTTTCAACGGAACAAAACATTTCCCAGGAAATGGCGTTATAGAATACACTCGCTCATTAGGAGTACAGTTTGGTGGCGACCTCAATGCTTATACTTCTATCGACCAAACTGTATATAATATTAATAACGTACCGACAACACGTGGTACAGCTGCACTCGACTCTTGTCTGCTGATATTAAAAGACTGGAGCCACGACCTTACTCTCGACCCTAAGGAAATAGACCAAGAGCGCGGTGTCATCCATGAAGAGTGGAGAATGAGAACATCGGCAAGCAGCCGCATGTTTGAACGCAACCTTGAGAAGCTATATCCTGGCAGCAAATATGGAAAGCGTTATCCTATTGGACTTATGTCGGTTGTTGACAACTTCAAGCCAAAGGCTTTGCGCGACTACTATGAGAAATGGTATCACCCAACAAACCAGGCAATAATCGTTGTCGGCGATATTGATGTAGACCGCACTGTGGCAAAGATTAAAGAAATGTTCTCTGACATTAAGAATCCGGCAAATCCTTCTCCTATCGTTGACGAACAGGTACCAGACAATGCTGAACCAATTGTTATCGTGGACAAAGACAAGGAAAACCAGATAAACACCGTGCAGCTCATGTTCAAATATGAATCTACTCCTGAGAAAGAAAAAGGATATCTTTCTTATTTGTTAGAAGATTATATAACAGATTTGGCTTCTCAGATGCTTAATGCACGCTTCAATGAGGCAGCCCAAAAAGCAGACGCTCCTTATGTAGATGCTGGATGTTATGCAGGAAATTACATCTTTGCCAAGACAAAAGATGCGTTCTCGTTCAGCGCATATCCAAAAGACGGACAGACAGAGGCAACTCTCGCAGCTATAACACGCGAGGCTATGCGCGCTGCAAAATTCGGCTTCACTGCTACAGAGTATGAACGTGCAAAGGCTAACTATATGAGTGCTTTGGAAAAGCAGTATACAAACCGCGACAAGATTAACAATGATGTGTTTGGTAGGGCTTGTGCAAGCAATTATCTTGAAAACGAACCTTTGCTCTCTATCGAGCAGCAGTATCAGATTATGCAACAGCTATCACAGTTTATTCCTGTTGAAGCAGTAAATGAGGTAATGCCACAGCTGATAAGCCTTAGCGATTCTAACGTTGTCATCTATGACACGAACACAGAGAAAGAGGGTGTTGTCTATCCTTCAGAGGCTGGATTGAAGAAAGCATACGAGGATGCACGCAACTCTAAGATAGAGGCGTATGTCGACAATGTTAAGCAGGAGCCTCTAATTGCAACTATGCCAAAGGCTGGTAAAATTGTATCTGAGAAAGATAGTAAGAAGTTTGGATACAAGGAACTTACATTGAGCAATGGAGCTCGTGTGCTATTGAAGAAGACCAACTTGAAAGAGGGAGAGGTCTTGATGAGCGGTTCTTCTAAGGGTGGCGCATCTCTGTATAACGTTAATGAGCGTGTGAACCTTGATATGTTTGACGCTGTTATCAGCTATAGTGGACTGGGCAACTTCAGCAGCACAGAATTGCAGAAAGCTCTCGCCGGAAAAAATGCAAATGTTGATTTGCATCTTGGAAAACTGCATGAGTACGTAAGTGGCAACTGCACTCCAAAAGATATGGAGACTATGTTCCAAATGAATTATCTGTATTTCACAAACATAAAGAAGGATGAGCAGTCTGTAAACACATTGCTTAACCAGTATCGCACAATTCTGAAGAACAAGGCACTGTCGCCAGAAAGCGCACTCCAAGACTCACTTACATATACTTTGCATTCTCACAGCCCATGGTATACATCCCTTGACGAAAAGGATATAGACAAGGTTAACTATGACCGCATATTGCAGATTGCGAAAGAGCGTACAGCAAATGCTGCCGACTTTACATTTACTATCGTTGGAAACTTCGATGAGGCTCTCGTGCGCAAATATATCGAGCAGTACATAGCTTCTCTGCCATCTGTAAAGAAGGGCAAGAAATATGTTCATGAGAACTGGAAAGCATACTCTGTATATGCAAAGGGAAACATTGATAATACATTCTACCGTAAACAAGAGACTCCAAAGTCTAACATCTATATGTTCTGGTACAACAACAATGTTCCTTTCACACTCGACAACTCTATCAAGGCTGATGCTGCCGGACAGGTTCTCGATATGGTATATCTGAAGATTATCCGCGAAGAGCAGAGTGCAGCCTACTCGGCAAGTGCCGGAGGCTTCTCACAGCTTGGTGGCGACACACCATGGACAGCAATCTATGGTTACTGCCCTGTGAAACCGGAGAAGAAAGACATCGCAATAAAGATTATGCGCGAGGAGATGAATAATCTTGGAAACAAGGTTGATGCTGATATGCTCAAGAAAACAAAAGACTTGATGTTGAAGCAATATGACGATGCCTTGAAGACTAACCGCTATTGGATGAATGTCATAACAGACTTCGATGAGTATGGTGTTGACAAAGATACAGATTACAAGGCATTGGTTAATGCTCTTACACCTGCTTCTGTGGCTAAGTTCGTAAAAGACAATATCATAGGAAAGAATAGTGTGAGCGTGATAATGCTTCCACAAGAATAAATCTAAAGATTAGAGCTGTTTTATATAGCAACTATAAAATAAAAAGGCGCAACAAGGATTATAGCTTTGTTGCGCCTTTTCGTCTTTATACAAAGCGCAATATGCAAACATGAATCCAAAGACAATACAAGCGAGCGCAATGAAAGCTTGCTTTCAAATTGCCGAGTGCAGCTTATCTTATGTAAAGATAAAGAAGATATTTAAATTAAAACATTATATCTTTTGATAATTCCAATGAATAAAGTAATTTTGCATAAATTGTAGGAGTATGCTTTAATTTATGACATAACTCCAAAAGATGTGAACGTATAAAGAAAAAGCTTTATTCAAGATAATTTATGGCAAAAAAGGATAATGGACTGACGCCTATGATGCAGCAGTTCTTCTCGCTAAAGGCTAAACACCCAGACGCACTGCTACTTTTCCGCTGTGGCGACTTCTATGAAACTTATTGCGATGATGCAGTAGACGCAAGCCGTATACTCGGCATAACATTAACAAAAAGAAATAATAGTGGGAATAAACCATCGACAGAAATGGCAGGATTTCCACATCATGCCCTTGACACATATTTGCCAAAACTCATAAGAGCAGGCAGAAGAGTTGCTATCTGCGACCAATTGGAAGATCCGAAACTAACGAAAAAACTTGTCAAAAGAGGAATAACAGAACTTGTTACTCCAGGAGTGGCACTTACTGACAACGTGCTAAACTACAAGGAAAACAATTTCCTTGCAGCCATCCACTTTGGCAAAGGTGCCTGTGGCGTGGCTTTTCTTGATATTTCAACAGGGGAATTTCTTACAACAGAAGGACCATACGACTATATACAAAAGCTTATTGCCAACTTCCAACCTAAAGAAATTCTCTTTGAAAGAGGAAAGAAAGCTGATTTCGAAAGATTCTTTGGAACAAAACATTTCACATTCGAACTTGACGAATGGGTGTTCAATGAACAAACGGCAAGGCAAAAGCTACAGAAACATTTCAATGTCAAAAATCTGAAAGGATTTGGTATCGACCATCTGAAATGCGGTATCGTGGCAAGTGGAGCCATACTGCAATATCTTGAGATAACACAACATACTCATATTAGCCATATTACATCAATATCAAGAATTGACGAAGAAAGGTATGTAAGACTTGACAACTTTACTATCCGCTCACTGGAACTCACACGCTCTATGCAAGACGGCGGAAGCTCACTTATTGATGTTATAGACCGCACATGTTCACCTATGGGAGCAAGAATGCTAAACCGATGGGTAAGATTTCCTCTGCGCAATGCTGCCGATATCAATAAAAGGCTTGATGTAGTGGAGGAGTTCTTCAAAGATACAAATCTGAGACAGGTCATTGATGAAAATCTTGATGGCGTTGGCGATCTTGAACGTATCACAGCAAAAGTGGCTACGGGAAGAGTAACACCAAGAGAAATAGTGCAGTTAAAGAATGCCTTGCTTGCAATGGTGCCTATAAAAGAAGCGTGTGCCGCATCTGAAAACAGCATGCTTTCTATTTTGGCTGAGAAAATAGACCCTTGCAAGGAACTTAGCGACAGAATAGAACACGAAATAGAACCAGATCCACCTCAGCTTGTTAATAAAGGGCACGTAATAAGAAGTGGAGTAGATGAAGAATTGGACAATACAAGAGATATTGCATATAACGGGAAAGATTATCTTCTGAAAATTCAAGAAAGAGAAACCGAGGAAACGGGAATAAGTAGCTTAAAAATCGGATATAACAATGTTTTTGGATATTATCTTGAGGTGAGAAATTTACATAAGGACAAAGTGCCTGAAACATGGATAAGGAAACAGACTCTTGCCAATGCTGAGAGATATATCACTCAGGAACTTAAACAATATGAGGAGCAGATTCTCGGGGCTGAAGACAAAATATTGCAATTGGAAAGTAAACTTTATACAGAACTTGTACAGTCTGCCCAGCATTTTATCCACACCATACAGACTGATGCACATATTATAGCACAACTTGACTGCTTGCTGTCATTTGCAAAAGCTGCGGAAGAACACCGATACGTTAGACCGCAAATCTTGCAAGACGATATTGTTATAGATATACATCAGGGAAGGCATCCTGTAATAGAAACACAAATGCCTGTGGGGGAGAAGTATGTTCCCAATGACATATATCTCGATGACAAGAAACAGCAAATAATGATAATAACAGGTCCGAACATGGCAGGAAAGTCAGCCTTGCTGAGACAAACAGCACTCATAACCCTTATGGCACAAATTGGATGCTATGTGCCAGCAGAAAGTGCAAGAATAGGTATCGTGGACAAGATTTTCACACGTGTCGGTGCAAGCGACAACATATCTATGGGCGAATCTACGTTCATGGTAGAAATGACAGAAGCGGCAAATATACTAAACAACGTAACTCCACGCAGTCTTGTTCTGTTTGATGAATTGGGACGCGGAACAAGTACATACGATGGAATATCTATAGCATGGGCAATTGTAGAATATCTGCATGAACAACCACGTGCCACAGCAAGAACACTGTTTGCCACACACTATCATGAGCTAAACGAAATGGAAAAGAACTTTAGCAGAATAAAGAACTACAATGTCAGTGTGAAAGAGGTGAACGGAAAAGTTATTTTCTTGAGAAAACTTGAAAGAGGAGGCTCCGAACATTCGTTCGGTATCCATGTTGCACAAATTGCAGGAATGCCTAACAGCATTATCAATCGTGCAAATGTGATACTTAAACAACTTGAAACAGACAACAGTGGAGTAGGAGCTGCAGGAAAGGCTGCAGTAGAGAATATAAGTATGCCAGGTAATGAAGCACAACTAAGTTTCTTTAAACTTGACGATCCTGTTTTGTGCCAAGTTAGAGATGAAATACTTGACCTCGACATCAATAATCTCACACCTATGGAAGCACTTAATAAACTCAACGATATAAAAAACATCGTAGGAGGAAGATAATATGGGAAGAGATGTAAAGGAATTTGTTATCCGTCGTGTAAAAGAGAGTGATGCTTCTTCTATAACACAAATATATAACTACTATATAAAAGAAACAACAGTAACTTTTGAGATAGAACCCCTTACCGTAGACAACATGCTGCAACGGATAAAAGGAATATCTGCCAAATATCCATACTTTGTAGCCGTAGAGAATGACAATATAGTAGGATATTGTTATGTACATCCATGGAAGGAACGTGCTGCTTTTTGCCATACTTTTGAGGTAACTATATATATAGATAGCACACATAAGGAAAAAGGACTTGGAAAGCAGATGATGGAACATCTCGTTGAAGCATGCAAGAACATGGAAGAGTGTCACGTCCTCATTGCAAGCATAACCGAAGAGAACAAAGTAAGTCTCGCTTTCCATAAACGTATGGGATTTGAGGAAGCATCATTATTCAAGAAAGTTGGGTACAAATTTGACAGATGGCTCGATGTTATAGACATGGAAAGAATCATAAAATAGAAGCAATATAAAATTTATTTGTTGCTTAACATGTATAACAATAAAATTTTATAATTTTGCAGCGTTATGGCACAGAAGTTATTTCAAACTCAAGAGCAGAAAGCGGTACAGACACAGCGCCTCACTCAACAGCAGATGATGGCTGTGAAAATGCTGGAAATGCCGCTCACAGAATTGGAACAGAGCATTCAGGCTGAAATTGACGACAATCCAGCCATGGAAAGCACTGAGCCTGATGATGTGATGAATGTTAATGACAACAGTGATGATGCTGACGACACAGTCTTCTCTGGTACAGATAATTCTGATGACACAAACGACTCTACTGACAGTTATGAAGAAGAGTTCAATGCCAATAAAGAGAAAGAAGAAAGAGATTCAGCTCTCGACGATGCCCTCTCTAATATTGGAATGGATGACAGGATGCCAGAAAATGAACACTCGTCATACGGGAACACCGACAATGCCGACTATGAAGAAATGGTGTACGGTGAGCAAGCCTCATTCTACGACAAGTTGAAAGAGCAAATGATGGACGTGGAACTTGATGACAAGCAAACTGAAATCATGGAATATATCATAGGCTCACTTGACGAGGATGGAATGTTAAGGAAAAGTGCTGATAATATTAGTGATGAACTTGCTATATACCATAATATAGACTGCACGGAAAAAGATGTAGAGCAAATGATAAAAGTGCTGCAAACATTTGATCCGGCTGGCATCGGTGCACACGATCTGAAAGAATGCCTGCTGTTGCAAATAACAAGGAGACCCAACAACAAAATCAGTGAACTGATGCGGAATGTGATAGAAAAGCATTACGATGAGTTCATGAATAAGCACTGGGATAAAATAGTCAAACAGATGAATATGAATAGTGTTACGGCAGACACCGTGCATAAAGAACTCTTGAGACTCAACCCTAAACCTGGAGCAGCATTGGGAGAAACTGAAGGAAGAAACATACAACAGATAACACCAGACTTCGTGGTGGATACTGCCGACGACGGTACTGTTACATTTTATATAAATAACGGACATATACCAGAACTTTATGTATCTTCCTCGTTTAACGAACTTATACAAGGATATAAAAAGAACAAGGCTTCGATGTCGAAACGTGACAAAGAGGCTTTACTCTATGCTAAAGAGAAAGTTGAAAGAGCGCAAGGATTCATAGAAGCAGTGAAACAAAGGCAACGCACTTTATATATCACAATGAAGGCTATAATAGATATTCAGCTTAAATTTTTTCAAGATGGTGATGAAAGTGATATAAAGCCAATGATATTGAAAGACATTGCTGACCGCACAGGACTTGACAGTTCAACCATATCAAGAGTGAGCAACATGAAATATGCCCAAACAAGGTGGGGAACATTTAAACTCAGACATTTCTTTAGCGACAGCGTTAAAACAAACGATGGAGAGGAACTGTCAACAAGGAAAATAAAAATAACACTGAAAGAAATAATAGAAAATGAAGATAAGACAAAACCTTTAAGTGATGATGCTCTTACAAAAATATTGTCACAAAAGGGATTTCCTATCGCAAGAAGAACCACAGCAAAATACAGGGAACAACTGGGAATACCAGTTGCACGACTAAGAAAGAAATGAAAATCAGAAGAATCATGACGTTGGCAAAGATTGTGAGCATGTTCTCATCACCATTCTATTTGCCTATTATCGGACTTGGGGCTTTATTTACATTAAGTTATCTCAGCTCGTTTCCGTTCATTTACAAGATGTTCGTGCTGATTATGGTGTATCTATTCACAGTTCTCATGCCAACATCGCTCATTAGGCTATACCACTGGTATCATGGGTGGACTCCTTTTGAGCTTGGAGCAAGAGAAAGACGCATGATACCGTATCTGGTATCTATTCTCTGCTATTTCTCATGCTATTATTCGATGATGCTTCTGCATGTACCCCATCTAATGGGAAGTATTGTCGTTGCGGCTCTTGCCACACAGATTATATGTGCTGTAATAAATCTTTGGTGGAAGATTTCTGTACATATGGCAGCTATAGGAGCTATGACAGGTTCCCTTGTGGCATTTTCCGCTATATTCATGTTTAATCCAATTGAATGGCTGTGTATATTATTCTTGTTTGCTGGTCTTGTGGGGAGTGCAAGGATGATATTAAGACAACACACACTCAGACAACTGAACATTGGATACTTGATAGGAACTATAACTGGATTCGTAACCGTAATGATGGTGTGAGTCATTATAAAACAGAAAACGATTAAAAAAAAATATATATGAAACCATTGGTTAGTATTATCATGGGCAGCACAAGCGATCTGCCTGTAATGGAAAAAGCTATGAAGTTCCTCGATGAGATGGAGATACCATTCGAGGTTAATGCATTGTCAGCCCACCGCACTCCAGATGCAGTGGAGACATTTGCCAAAGAGGCTGCAAACAGAGGTCTCAAAGTTATTATTGCCGGTGCTGGAATGGCTGCAGCTTTGCCTGGCGTTATTGCTGCATCAACAACATTACCTGTAATCGGTGTTCCAATAAAAGGAAGTGCTCTCGATGGAATGGATGCAATGTTGAGCATCATACAGATGCCACCAGGAATACCAGTTGCAACAGTTGGAATAAATGGTGCAATGAACGCTGCAATATTGGCTGTTGAGATAATGGCACTTGCTGATGAAAAACTTGCAGAGAAAATGAAAGTCTACAAGGCTGGACTTGGAGCAAAGATAGAAAAGGCAAACAAGGATTTGGCAGAGGTTAAATATAACTTCAAGACTAACTAAAATTAAAATTTTATACAATGACCAATATTTCAACCAATTCTTCTGCAGACTGCAAAGAGAAGAATACAGACTTAGGTGGATTCAACTATAGTCGCAGACAAACTCATGAGGTTTTTGTTGGAGCTACTCCACTTGGTGGAAACAATCCAATACGCATACAGTCAATGACAACAACTCCAACTACAGATACCGAAGCCTGTGTAGCACAAGCTGAAAGAATAATAAAGGCAGGTGGAGAATATGTAAGGCTTACTACTCAAGGAGTGCGTGAGGCTGAGAATCTGAAAAATATCAACGCAAGATTGAGAGAGGAGGGATATATGACTCCTCTTGTGGCTGATGTTCACTTTAATCCACATGTGGCTGATGTGGCGGCATTGTATGCAGAAAAGGTCAGAATAAATCCAGGGAATTATGTTGACCCAGCAAGGACATTTAAAAAACTTGAATACACTGACGAAGAATATGCTGAAGAACTAAAAAAAATAGAAAAACAATTCGTACCATTCTTGAATATTTGTAAAGAGAACCATACAGCTATTAGAATTGGCGTAAACCATGGTTCTCTTTCTGACAGAATAATGTCAAGATATGGAGATACTCCTGCTGGTATTGTGGAAAGCTGCATGGAGTTTCTTCGTATATGCAAAAGAGAAAAGTTTGATAATGTTGTAATCTCTATCAAAGCAAGCAACACGGTAGTGATGGTGCAGTCGGTAAGGCTTCTTGTTGATACGATGATAAAAGAAAATATGGATTATCCTCTGCATCTCGGAGTCACAGAAGCAGGAGAAGGAGAAGATGGCAGAATAAAAAGTGCTGTAGGAATAGGAGCATTGCTTGCCGACGGAATTGGAGATACTATCCGTGTTTCTTTAAGCGAAGACCCTGAGGCTGAGATTCCTGTAGCACGTCATCTGGTTGACTATATAACAAAACGTGAAGGACATATGCTTATTCCTGGCAATTTCTTTGACGATTTCAATTGGGTTTCTCCAGAACGTCGCACCACTGTTTCTGTCAATAATATAGGTGGAGATTTCTTGCCTGTTGTCATTTGTAGCGAACTTGACAATGGTAATAGTGTAGAATGGGGCAAAATATCTCCGGACTATATCTATGTTGGAAACAAATTACCAAAAAATATTGTAAAAGGGCAAAGATATATTGTTGACTTCAATTTGTATGCACAATTAGCAAATTCTCCTGTCGCTAACTTTATTGATGATGATAATAAAGAAACAGTAAATGATATTGACATAGAGAACTTTTTCCCTATATTTCCATATAATGCCACACCTTTCATGAGTGGTATTGATGCTAAGTTGAAATTCCTCGTATTACCTTATGGAGCTCCAAGCGAAGAGTATATCCCATGTCTAAAAGCTCATCCTGAAGTTGTTGTCGTAAGCGTAAGCAATCATCAAAACAGATTGGGCGAACAACGTGCACTTGTTCATGAGATGATGGGAGCAGGTATTAAAAATCCTGTAATATTCTGCCAATCATATAACCATAACAAGCAGGAGAAAGGTGACTTCCAACTTGAAGCTGCTGCCGATATGGGAGCTTTAATGTTTGACGGATTTACAGATGGATTATGGCTGATGAATAATGGCGACCTGCCAAACGGTGTAATTTGCGAAACAGCATTTGGAATATTGCAAGCTGCAAGACTGCGTACAACCAAAACAGAATATATAAGTTGTCCGGGCTGTGGAAGGACCCTCTATGATTTGCGTACAACAATCGCACGCATAAAAGAGGCGACGAAAGATATGAAGGGACTGAAAATAGGCATCATGGGATGCATAGTAAATGGTCCGGGAGAAATGGCAGATGCCGATTATGGATATGTAGGAGCCGGTCGTGGTAAAATTTCTCTCTACAAGAAAAAAGTTTGCATAGAGAAGAATATTCCAGAGGAAGAGGCTGTAGACAAGCTTCTTGAATTAATAAATAAAGAAGAGAGCATAAAGGAATAATCACAAAACAATAAAATAATGAGCTTAACCCAAATAATAAGAAATGCTTTCGTTACCCGACAGAAGGAGATTGAAAGATATGATAAGGAAGCAGAAACTTTGCAGATGCAGACTCTTGAATATCTTACAAAAGCTGCAAAAGATACGGAATATGGAAGGAAGCACGCTTTCAGCGCAGTAAATACGTATGAGGATTTTACTGCCAATGTCCCTGTCAACACATACGAGGAACTGAAAGGGGATATTGACAGAATGCGACATGGTGAGCGTGATGTTCTATGGAAAGGTACAGTGAAATGGTATGCAAAATCTTCAGGAACGACAAACGACAAGAGTAAATTCATTCCCGTGAGTCATGATGGACTAAAACATATACATTATGCTGGCGGAAAGGATGTAGTGGCATTATACCTAAGAAACAACCCTAAAAGTAAATTGTTTGACGGTCGAAGTCTTATCCTTGGCGGAAGTCATTCGCCTAACTATGATGTAGCAAACTCATTGGTTGGCGATTTGAGTGCCATTCTCATAGAAAATATAAATCCATTGGCAAATCTTGTGAGAGTACCAAAGAAAGCAACAGCATTGCTTTCAGACTTTGAGATAAAACGCGACCGAATAGCAAGAGAAACAATGAACAAGAATGTCACAAACATCAGTGGCGTTCCATCATGGATGCTATCGGTATTGACAAGAATCATGGAACTCACAGGTAAAAAGCATCTTGAAGAAGTTTGGCCTAATCTTGAAGTATTTTTCCATGGTGGTGTGGCTTTCACTCCTTACCGTAAACAATATGAACAACTCATAACATCACCAAATATGCATTATATGGAAACGTATAATGCCAGTGAAGGATTTTTCGGTATACAAGATGATCCAACAGACAAATCTATGATGCTGATGATTGACTATGGTGTTTTCTACGAATTCATCCCAATGGAAGAGTTTGGAACAGATAATCCTACGGTTGTTCCTTTGTGGGGGGTTGAACCAGGGAAGAACTATGCAATGCTCATATCAACATCATGTGGATTATGGAGATATGTGATAGGAGATACTGTGAGCTTTACATCTACAAATCCTTATAAGTTTATTATTACAGGAAGAACAAAGCATTTCATAAACGCATTTGGAGAGGAACTGATTGTCGACAATGCGGAAAAGGGTCTTGCATATGCTTGTGAACTAACAGAAGCAGAAATTTTAGAATACACTGCCGCACCTGTTTTTATGGACAACAATGCAAAATGCCGCCATCAATGGCTGATAGAATTTTCAAAAGAACCTGAAGATTTGGAGCTATTTACTAATTTACTTGACAAGAAACTGCAAGAGATAAATAGCGATTATGAGGCTAAACGGTATAAAGATATAACATTGCAGCATCTTGAAATAGTAAAAGCAAGGAAGAATCTTTTTAATGATTGGCTAAAGTCTAAGGGAAAACTTGGTGGACAACATAAGGTTCCAAGACTAAGCAATAGCAGAAAGAATATTGACGAAATGCTCAGAATGAACAAGTAGTTAAACAATTATACATGCAAAAAAAAAATATAAAAGCAATACTGACAGCAGTAGCTTTCTTTACTGTTCTCATGCTTGCTTCATGCGCAAAGATGGGACAACCTGATGGTGGTTGGTATGACGAAACACCTCCACGCATAATAGGTTGTGTCCCTTCTGACAAGGGAATAAATGTTAAATCGAAGAAAATTTCCATATTCTTCGATGAATATATTAAAGTGGATAATCCAACGGAGAAAGTTGTCGTTTCTCCCCCCCAAATGGAAACACCGGAAATAAAAGGGGCTGGAAAAAAAATCATTGTTGAGTTGAAAGACTCATTGAAGAAGAATACTACGTATACCGTAGACTTCTCTGATGCAATTTCCGATAACAACGAGGGCAACCCACTTGGAAACTTTACTTATAGTTTCTCAACGAGCAATAAAATAGACACACTTGAAGTTTCAGGAAATGTGGTTAATTCTGAAAACCTGGAACCAATCAAAGGCATTCTCGTAGGGCTTTACGATATTGACAATCCTAACTATCAAATCAATGGAAGTTCATGGATTTTCAATAATAAAGATGACAAAGGGAACTATATTGACGCATTTACGAAAGAACCACTGCTCAGAGTGTCGAGAACCGACAGCAGAGGACATTTTATAATAAGAGGTATAGCCCCAGGCAGATACAGAATCGTTGCTTTACAAGATGCCGACGGTAACTACTCTTTCAGTCAAAAGAGCGAAATGATAGCATTTAACAATGATGTTATAGAACCACGCTTTACTGGAGCTACTCGCCAAGATACAATTTGGAGGGATTCTCTGCATATTGATTCTATACGAAGCGTAGGTTATACGAGATTTATACCTGACGACATTGTGATGAGAGCATTTACAGAAAAACAAACTGACAGATATTTTCTGAAAACAGAACGTAACGACCCGAAAGTCTTCAAAATTTATTTCAGCGGTGGCGACAAAAACTTACCAACAGTAAAAGGACTCAATTTTGATGAAACAAACGCTTTTCTTATAGAAAGTTCTCCAGAGCGAGATACGATAAGTTATTGGCTAAAGGACACGGCTCTTGTCAATATGGATACCCTGAAACTACAGTTAACATATATGGCAACCGACACACTTGGTATGCTGAAAAGCAATACAGACACTTTAGAAATACTTTCAAAAGTTTCATACGAAAAACGTATGAAAGACAAAGCAAGAAAATATGATGAATGGAAGAAAGCACAAGACAAGGCAAAGAAACGTGGAAAGAATTATGAAACGGAAATGCCACAAGAACTTCTTGAACCAACATATAATGTAAGTTCACAGCCTGATCCAGATCAAAATATCTCTATAGAAATGCCAACTCCATTAGCATCTGTCGACACAGCAAAAATTCACCTTTATGCAAAACATGACTCACTGTGGTATAAGGCAAAGTTATTGTTCAAGGAAAGGAAAAATGCATCTCGCCTATACGACATAATCGGTGAATGGCGTCCGGGAATTGAATACAGTCTTGAAATTGACTCTATGGCTTTTACTGATATTTACGGCAAAGTCAATGCTGCATATAAACAAGGATTAAAGGTTAGAAGTGAGGATGAATACGGAACACTGCTGATGAACATTTCTGATATGCAAGACACGACTATAGTGGTTCAGCTGCTTGACTCCTCTGACAAGCCTGTAAAAACAGTTTCCACAAGAAATGGCAATGCAGAGTTCTTTTATATAAATCCCGGTAAATACTATATGCGAATGTTTATCGACAGCAACAAGAATGGCATTTGGGACACCGGCGATTATATGGCAAATAAACAAGCAGAGGAAGTATTCTATTATCCAGAAGCTATCGAATGCAAGGAGAAATGGGATATAAACCTGAATTGGAATCCTACAGCTCGTGATGCCGCCCACCAAAAACCGTATGACATAACAAAGCAGAAACCGGAAAAAGACAAAACCATTAAACGCAGAAATGTAGAGAGAGCTAAAAAACTTGGCATTACTTATACAGGAATGTAGTTAATTTTATAATATATAAGAAACTTCAATTAGATTATAAATCTCTAAAAAATGAAGATTATGAAAACAATGAAGAATATCAATTGCTCTATGCGCCGCGGGGTAATAGCAATTATCATGTTGCTTGCATTCAGCTTTTCTGCCTATTCACAATGTACATTCAGAAATACAGCTTTCAAGGCAGGAGAGTTTCTGTCGTATAACCTATATTATAATTGGAAATTTGTATGGGTCAAAGCAGGAACAGCAAGCATGTATACTGTTGACAGTACATATAAGGGCAAAAAGGCATATCGCACAAGCCTTACCACTCGTGGAAACAATAAAGTAGACAACATGTTCGTTTTGCGTGATACACTTCTGTGCTATACTTCAACAGCAATGGAACCACTTTACTTCCGCAAAGGAGCTCGTGAAGGAAAACGCTACACCGTTGACGAGGTATTCTATTCCTATCCAAATGGTAATTGCCATCTGCGGTTACACCGTCAGCATAATGATGGCACACATGCATGGAAAAACGAGAACCCAAGCAGTTGCGTATTTGATATGCTGAACATTTTTCTACGTGCACGTTCTTTCAGTTCCGCAAATTGGAAAAAAGGTCACATTGTTGATTTCCCTATTGCCGACGGAAAAAATGTTTCTCCAGCTCGTTTACGATTTAATGGAAAGACAAAAATAAAAGCAGACAATGGAAAGAAATACAAGTGTGTAGAACTTTCTTATATGGAATATGAAAAGAACAAATGGAAAGAAATCGTGAGGTTCTATGTAACAGATGACCAAAACCACATACCTGTACGACTTGACATGTTCTTGAAATTCGGTAGTGCAAAAGCTTTTCTCACAAGCATGAAAGGTATGAGAAATGACGTTACTTCATTAACAAAATAATGAAACATTTTTATTAAAATAGAGTAGGAGGAAAACGGTATTAGTTTCCTCCTATTTTCGTTTTCAGCCCCTCCTCTGCAATGTAAAAAGTATTCCATCTTTCCCAATATATTTTTTTATTATTCTACCCTCATCCCTCACCTTTTCCCATGTATCCTTAGTGTTTATAGGCTTTTCCGAGAGTGAGGGATGAGGTGAGGGATGGATGGTATATATATAAACAATCTTATATTAATAGTCCACAAAAAACAGTTTATAACCATGTGGAAAACCATGTTTATAAATTGTACGTTATCCACACAAGTCAATGCCGTAAATAATCACAAGTGGATATCCACACACTTATAAACAAGCTTTTAAAAACTTTTCCACGCTTTTTTATCAACAAAAGATATAAACTTATTACCTTTGCACCGAATGTGCATATTGTGGATAACAAGAGCTAAATACTGAAAATGAGCATGTATCATAATTAATAACTTGTTTAAAACAGGTACAATTATGTTGATAAACAAATATGCAAGAAAAAAGGAATAAAGTTATAAACATATCCACAGCACATCATACTATACATAGTATATTTTAAAAATTAAAAACAATAAAAGATAATAATAATATGGATGTGGATAAGAAATGGCTTGAAAAGGGATATATTGATGAAGCTATAGACGAGTCGGTTGATTTGCATAATGAAATAAGAAATCTGTGTAAGCAAAAAAATGCTATAATATTGGCACACTATTATACAACAGGAGATATTCAAGATGTTTCTGATTTTATCGGCGACTCTTTGGCTCTTGCGCGTAAAGCTGCTGATACAGATGCTGACATTATAGTTATGTGTGGTGTGCATTTTATGGCAGAAACTTGCAAGATACTTTCTCCAAATAAGCTTGTGCTTTGTCCTGACCTCAATGCCGGATGTTCTCTTGCTGACTCATGCAAAGCTGACGACCTTAAAAAATATAAAGAAGAGCATCCTGGATATAAAGTAGTGAGCTATGTAAATACTACAGCAGCTGTAAAAGCCTTGACAGATGTTGTTGTGACAAGCGGAAATGCCAAGAAGATTGTTGATACTTTCCCTAAAGATGAAAAGCTTATTTTTGGTCCGGATTATAATCTTGGTTCTTATATAAACAGTGTTACTGGTAGAAACATGCTTCTTTGGAACGGAGGTTGTCATGTTCATGAGCGTTTTTCTGCACCTGAGATTGTAAAATTAAAGAAAGAACATCCAAATGCCGAGGTGTTGGTTCATCCAGAGTGTAAAGGTCCTGTTGTTCTTCTTGCAGACGTTGTTGGTTCTACGGCTGTGCTTTTAAAGCATGCTATAGAAAGTGAAACAAAAGAATTTATTGTTGCTACGGAGGCTGGAATTCTTCATGAGATGACACGTAAGTGCCCGGACAAAACTTTCATACCTGTACCGCCGGAAGTTAGCGAGGGCGGACTCGGATGTTCTTGCAACGAGTGTGATTACATGAAGATGAATACTTTGCGAAAGATTTATAATGCGCTGAAATACGAGTGGCCAACTGTTGATGTAGCACCAGAGATTGCCAAAGAGGCTGTAAAGCCTATTGAAAGGATGTTGGAGCTTTCATAATATATGCGTATACTTTTGCTTGGAGAGGCAAGTTGGGTTCATTTCAACTTGCGTAAGGGTTTGCGTGAGCTTGGGCATGACGTTACGCTTATATCCAACGGAAACAATTTTAGGAATATCCCACGTGACATTGACATAGCAAGAGACTTGAAGTGGGGAAAATTGGGCGGACTGAAAGTTTTGTGGACGTTGCTTCGTAACATTCGTAAATTGTGTGGCAACGATATTGTGCAGATTCATAATTATCAGTTTGTCACGTTGAGTATGAAGTGGAATGAGCGTATTATACGTTTCTTGAAACATCATAACCGTTGCTTGGTCAAATGCTGTTTGGGAGATGATCCACAAATTCTCAATATGCAGTTAGATGGAATTCCAAAGTATTCTGATATGTATTGGAACGGCAAGCCTCAGAATATAGAGCAGAATAAAGAGCGCATAGAAGAGCAGAATGCTCCGGAATGTGTAGAATGTTGGAAAGTTGCCACAGAATGCAGCGAAGCTCTTTTACCTTGTCTTTATGAGTATTATATGGCATACGACGTGGAACCTTTCAACAAAAAGCTTTATTATGCACCTTTGCCTATAACAATTGCAGATGAGAAAGGAAAAAAAATAAAAGGTATTTCACTGCCAATAAAAGTACTTGTCGGTGTGCAACGTAGCCGTGAGTATATGAAGGGAGCTTTGAAAATAGCAGAATTTGTTGAAGAGGTTAGTCGCCGTAATCCCGGCAAGATATCCATTACTTATGCCGAGAATGTGCCGTATGGAGAATATTGCCGTATGCTTGATGCTACGGATGTTCAGGTAGACCAGTTCTATAGTTACACTCCGTCAATGAACTCGCTTGCAGCAATGGCTCGCGGAACAGTTGTGATTGGCGGTGGAGAAGAAGAGGCTTACGAGTTTATTGGCGAGAAGGAACTTCGTCCAATAATAAATGTGAGTCCGGAGAATAGTTTCGATGAGAATGTTGAAATAATAGAGAAAGCTCTGCTTACTCCAGGTAACGTGAAGCAACTTTCAAAAGAGAGCATCTTATATGCAAGGAAACATAACGACTATCGTATTGTTTCAAAGCAATATGAGAGTATATACATGAAATTACTGTCGGTCAGGAATGCTTGTCAGTAGTTCGTTCCATTTGTATATGATGTTTTCTTTATAGAACTTGCGTGCCATTATTGCGGCTTTTTTGCCCATGGTGGTACGCAATTTTTCGCTGCTTATCATTTTGTCAAGTGCTTTTATAAACATATCACGATCGTTCTGAGGAACGAGAAGTCCGTTTTCTCCGTCTTTTAGTATATCGCTTGCACCATATTCAAAATTGAACGATACCGACGGCAATCCGCATGCGTTAGCTTCAATCATAACCAGTCCGAGTCCTTCATATCTTGATGTCATAACATGTATGCTGTGTCGGGCGTATTTTTCTTGTATATTGTCAGTTTGCCCACACAGCGTTATTTTATCTTGTAGTCTTAGTTCATTGATAATGTTTTGCAGTTTATCTTTTTCTGAGCCATCTCCATATATGTGCAGGCACCAGTCTGGATGTTTTTCCGCAATAGTTTTCCACATCTTTATTAATCTGTCGAATCCCTTTACTTCTTCAAGTCTTCCAACAGCAATTACTGATTTTTCCGCATAGTTATCCACAGTATATTTTGGGCTGTTTATATAATTAGGTATGACAGTAATATTTTTTGCATGTTTGTATTCCAGCATATCATCCTCAGTGAGGCATACTACCATATCAGCCTTTTTCTCCATTATATTGAAAAAGCTGTGGAACGGTGTGAACTTCCTTGCCGAATGCGATTCGTAGATTCGCTTTCCGGCTTTTTTTGCAAATGGCAATGTTAATGCTCCAATAACCATTGTAAAGAATGTAACATCAGGTTTTATTATTTCCAGTGTATCATTGAGTTTTTTTATAATGTGGATAAGTGTGGAAAACCTGTTGATAAGTCGTATTATAGTATTGTTGCTGTGTTCAATAAATGGTATTTCCAATGATATAAGCTTTACTCCTTTTTCAAGAGGATAACTTGGCTGTCGTTTGTCTTTGTATATACTTATAATTGTTACGTCATGTCCATAGTCAATTGCAAGTGCATTTGCTTTTTCTGATATTATGCGCTCTGCACCTCCTTTTATGGAAAAGTCTTCTATTATATATACAATTTTCATGTTATAGTTATTATTTAGTTATCCACTTAAATATCTTGCACATGTTTTCTAAACCGAAAATGTTCAGCATCATTGCTTTTATGCAATCATTATAGCTGTTGTATTTTCTGACTGACAGTTGTTGTGCTTTCAGCAAAATTTCTCCTGTTTGTCTATATGTGTGTAGTTGTGCTGTAAGCATAGCAAGGTATAGACGGTGCCATCGCTTGTCGTTAGTATCAATGTTCAGTGCTTTGACTATATTTATTTGTGCTTCAAGCAATGGTTTTATATTTTTTTTTGTTGATGTATTTACTATGCCCTGTTCATTCCAGTAATATAAATACATTCCCTTGTTTGTGGTGGCAATATTTGGATGTTTGAGAAGTAATTCTTTTGCTATTATTATATCCTCATAAATTTTACCGTCGCAGAATCGTGTATTTTCCCAAAACGACTTGCGGTATATTTTATTCCATACCCACATGTGTTCAAATCCGTATTCAGAAAGCCATTCCAGACAGTCTGTATAAGTATGTTCTCTTGGTGCGAAAATGTGTTCTGTCTGTGTACCTGGACGTTCAAAGACTGGAAATTCAAGAATATCTATACTTTTATCAGTTTCCATTCTGTTAACAAGAACAGGTATTGTGTTTTCTTCCAGGGCATCATCGCTGTCTACAAACATGAGATATTCTCCGGTTGCATATTGTAATGCATAGTTCCTTGCGTTTGCCAAACCTCCATTTTCTTTGTGAAAGACCTTAATTCTGTAGTCTCCTGCTGCATACTCATCTGCTATCTCCCCACTTTTATCAGGCGAGCCATCATCAATGAGCAGCAGTTCGAAGTCATCGAATTGTTGCCTGAGAATACTGTCTATACATCTTCTCATGAGTTTTTCCACTTTATATAATGGAACGATAATGCTTAGTTTCATGCCACAAATTTACTAATAATAAGTATGTATAAGAAAAAAAGTAGCGTAAAACTTCTTGTTTATGTAAAAAAGATTGGTGCTTACAATAATATATGTGTGTAAAAGTCGTTTATTAAAATAAACATCCTTAACTTCGCATATTGCTATGATAAACGAGCTTTCCATATTGATACCTGTTTACAACGACAATGCCGTTGAACTGGTAAAGACTCTTCAGAGTCAAGCTTCTGATATAGAAGGACTGAGATACGAGATTATTGTTTTTGATGATGGTAGCACAGACGTCACTAAGATTGAGGCTAACCAATTTGTCAATATTCTCGACAATTGTCGTTGTGTGCTGTCGCATCATCATTCTTGTCGTTCAGAAATGCGCAATGCTATGCAGCACCATGCAAAATATGATTGGTGCTTAATGGTTGATGCAAGATTGAGCGTGAAGTATGATGACTTTATATTGCGTTACTTGTGTAGCGGTGCTGCATTAGGTGGAGCAGTGTGTGGTGGGGTTACGGTAAGTGCCAGTGATGGTGGTTCGTTTAATGATTCTGATTCTTTGTTGCTTACAAAAAAACTTTATAAGGAGAACTTGCGTTTTCGTTATGAAAAATATGAAGAACGTTTCCATTCTCTTTCTGTGCGAGAGAAATACCCTTATAAGTCGTTCCGCACTACAAATATCTTTTATCATAAATCTGTATTGGAGCATGTTCCATACGATGAGAAAATAAAAGGCTACGGCTATGAGGATGTGAAACTTGGAAAAGAGCTGCAGAATAAAGGTATACCAGTTCTGCATATAAACAACCCGGTAGTATACACATCTTTTGAGTCGAACGAGAGATATGTGGCAAAGATAGAAGAGGCGTTGCGCACATTAAGAGAACATGATTCAGAGCTTGTTGACTTTTCCCCATTGCTTATGTATGAGAGAAAATTCCGTTGCTTTCATGTATTATGGATGGTAAAGTTGTTTCATTCCCTTTTCGGGCATTTTGAAAAGCACGTATTATGCGGTAAAGCTCCAAGCCTGTTTATCTTTAAACTTTATAAGTTAGGCTATCTTGTTAGTTTGCCTGTGGATTGACTTTTTCCCTGCCGTTTTAGCTGCAGTGCAATAAGCTTGCAACTGTGGTGCAATGCGTTTGCACCATCAACGCATTATGCTTTTTATAATCCTTTACTGTGCATGCTTTTTTCTATAGAAGATTAGTAAATATTATTCTATCATCCCTCACATCCCTCACCTCATCCCTCACTATGTTAAAATGCTGATTATAAGAAGTATAAATAAAAAAAGTGAGGGATGAGGGATAAAATACCTTTTAGATTATTCATATATTTTGAGTCGTATTTTCTATTATAGCGTATTTGATGTATTAAAAGTGGAATATTTCTTCTTTGTTAAATATATTGACGGCAGAATACAGATTTGCATGAAAATAATATATAAAGATGTGAAATGTGCAAAAGGTTATTATTTTAGGCTATATTTTTCTATTGTTGTTTATAAAAATATATTGTTGATGATATTTTGTGTATGAAATATTTGTTTTTAATATATTTTTGTATAAATTTGTGGCGTGATTAATAAATAATAGGATTTGCTTATGAAAAAGATTGCGACATTTATCATTGCAGTAGTTTTAGCTGCACCTGTAATGGCACAAGGAACGCTTGATGATATAGAGCTTCCTACCAACATTATTAAAGACCAGCCAGAAGGGACATTTGAGAAGAATCTTTATACCTTTGCGCATGATTCTTATTATGTATACTATAATCAGTTGTATCAGCGTGATGTGGATGCTGTAGGCACAGATGCTGTGTTTACAAATACAGGTGAGGTATATATAAAAAGTCCGTTAACAACAATAAAGCTGAATGCTTGGATGCATGGAGATGTTATCGATGGTGATACCGTGGTTTTCCACATGCCACAGCTTATGGAAATGAAAACGGCTTATAATTCGGAAGGTGAAGAATATACAAAATATGGTTATCTTTGGAACATGAAGTTGCAAGATACTGATATAGGTACAACAACGTATGTGCCGGCAGATAAGCAAGAGGTGAGATTTATTCATCGTAATGACTCGCTCATAATGCTTGACGGATATTTCCTTGGTTTTGCTGACGAAAAGGGTGTTTGGTATGGTTATGGCGATAAAAATACTATATATTATAAGGTGAATACACCAATATATAAACCGGCAGACGAGAGTAAAGCCGTGGAGTATCAGATGCTTTTTACTGATTATACCAATGCTACCGACACTCGAAAAGTGAAAGTCGCTTTTGAAGGGGACGATGTTCTTATTGGAGGACTGACACCAACTTTGCCAGACTCGTGGATAAAGGGAAAGAAAAGTTCTGATGGGAAAAAGGTAACATTCCCAACAAGTCAGTATTTTGGATATGACGAGACTGGAGAATACCATAGCTTTTTTAAGGCTATGGATAAGGAAATTGTTCAAGGGGAGTATTATGACTATACAAGATATAAGTTTATTAACGAGATTGTTCTTGATTTGAACGAAGATGACAAGAGCTTGAAAGGAGAAAAGATAATGGCTGTAAACACCGGTACAAATTCAGAAAATCCGTTGTATGTATATGATGCTCCAAAGTTCACTGTCTTCAAAATAGTTGTTGGAGCACCAACAGCTCCACAGAATCTGTTCTTCACACCATATAACAGTGATATGATGTATGGAATGATGCGTTTCGATCTTGGCATGACAACAGATAAGGATGAGGCTCTTGATCCAGAGAAACTATACTACAATATATATTTTGATGATGAGATATATACTTTCGACCCTTCAGAGTATGTAAAGATGGATAAGGCATATACGGATGTTCCATATTCTTATTCTGACAATTGGGATTTTGGAGCTGTAAGCAACCAGCGCACTATTTATTTCTATAACCAGACGGCAAAGAAAGCTGGTGTGCAGAGTTTCTTGCTTGATGGTGGCAAAAAATACTATTCACCGCTTGTTACTGTTGATGCTAACGGAAATGTAACAACAGGTGTTGATGGTGTGCGCACTATGGATAAAAAAGTTGTAGACATTGAATATCTGGATATGAGTGGACGCAAGATACAGACACCACGCAGCGGAATATATATTGCAATAATGAAATTTGCTGATGGTACAGTAAAAACAATGAAACAGATAGTGAAATAGTTCTGGGGTAAATAATAGTTTCTTCCGTTAATGTGCTGTCGCTTATAATATACGGTCGTGGTATTTAGCGGAAGAACTCTACTGAAAAAAGAAAATCCTTCACAGCAAAAAACAGGTGTAATTCCACTGTTATATGGCATGTGAAGGATTATTTATTTATCTATTTATGTAGAATTTTTATCAAGGCTGCTTGCCTATGTATGCAAGAATACCACCATCTACATACAAGATGTGACCGTTTACGAAATCACTGGCGTCAGATGCAAGGAATACAGCAGGACCCATCAAGTCCTCAGGAGTACCCCAACGTGCAGCAGGAGTCTTGCTGATGATGAAGCTGTCGAAAGGATGACGGCTGCCGTCGGCTTGACGCTCGCGCAGAGGAGCTGTCTGAGGTGTGGCAATATAACCCGGACCGATACCGTTGCACTGGATGTTGTGCTCACCGAACTCAGAACAAATATTGCGTGTAAGCATCTTCAAACCACCTTTTGCAGCAGCGTATGCAGAAACAGTCTCTCTGCCCAGCTCGCTCATCATTGAGCAGATATTTATAATCTTGCCGTGACCCTTTTTTATCATTCCGGGAATGACAGCCTTTGATACGATGAATGGAGCGTTAAGGTCGATATCAACAACCTGGCGGAAATCCTCGACCGACATCTCTGTCATAGGGATGCGCTTGATGATACCGGCGTTGTTTACAAGAATATCGATGGTGCCAAGCTCTTTCTCAATGTCGGCAACCATTTTCTTAACATCCTCTTCGTTAGTAACATCGCAGATGTAACCTTTTGCCTCTATGCCTTTTGCTTTGTAGTCGGCGAGAGCCTGGTCCATGTGATGCTGTGAACGGCAGTTGAATGCAATCTTCGCTCCTGCCTTTGCGTATGCCTCGGCAATGGCAAATCCAATGCCATAGGCTGCTCCAGTAACGAGGGCTACCTTGCCCTCAAGAGAGAAATTCTTTGAAAATGTATCCATTTTTCGTTAGTATTTAGTTATTTGACTGTAAATTGCAGTAGAACATTTTAACGACTACAAAGTTAGTGAAAGTTTTTCGATTATTGGATAAAATAGAGGCTAATATTCGTTTGTTTGCGATAAATTAAGTAAGTTTGCAAAATAAGAACAAAGAAATTTATGGCAATCAATATTTTATGGCAAGAAGATTACTGGCTGTTGCTGATGCAGTTGTATCAGAGCAAGCCTGTAGGACTGAAACCGATGTACAGTAAGCAGATGATATCTCTGTGTATGGAGCTGCATATCGCTCCGGAATACATATATGAGCGCATGTTTGAATTGCGCAATGCTACAACTCCATACCTGAAGCGCCTTTGGGAAAAATATGGCGAAAAGCCACGCAAACTGAAGAAGGATGCAGAAACTGTGAGAAGCATGATGGGGTTCTTCAATGCCGGCGATTTTTATGATGGGGTAGATGTGGAAGGCTCGTTTGAGAGGGATTTCTCAAAAATCCAAGAGTGTGGAGATATTATGCCCATCATGCTGATAATGATATTAGACCTGTATTTCAGACTTGTACCGGCAACTATGGTAGAAAGCACACCCGAAGTGGAAGAACTTGCCAGGGTGATGGGCATAAAAAAGGAAAAAGTGGTTGAGATACTCAACATATACCAAACAGTAGACCCTTACTTGGAAAAAACGGAATTAAAGGCAACACCATTGTTCAAACCATGCCAAGAAATATGGCATAGGTATGGCAATGATAATATAGAGCAATTGGCATCTTATGCCGCACAGCTTAAGGAATATTTCGCATAAAGCATTCTTTATAGTTAAAAATTTGCAGCATAATATTTTAAGTACTATCTTTGCAAGCTATATTGTTGCAGATATAATAAAAGTATTAATATAAAACTTACATATATAAATATGTCATATTTATTCACATCAGAGTCTGTTTCTGAAGGGCACCCAGATAAAGTGTCTGACCAGATATCAGACGCTTTACTCGACCAGTTCCTTGCGTATGACGATAAAGCACATTGTGCGATAGAAACATTCTGTACGACAGGACAAGTCGTTATTATGGGAGAGGTGAGATCTTCTGAATACGTAGACTTGCAGACTATTGCGAGAAAAACGATAAAGAAAATAGGATACACAAAATCTGAATACCAGTTTGACGGTGACTCTTGTGGAGTGCTTACTGCAATACATGAGCAGAGTGACGACATCAACCGTGGAGTAAGTCGCGAGGAAGACTACGACCAGGGTGCCGGTGACCAGGGAATGATGTTCGGGTATGCTACAAACGAAACCGACAACTATATGCCAGTGTCTTTAGATTTGGCACAGTTGATAATGAGAGTACTTGCTGATATACGCAAGGAAGGAAAAGTCATGACTTATCTGCGTCCTGATTCTAAAAGTCAGGTCACTGTTGAATATTCTGACGACAATATTCCGCAGCGCATAGATACGATTGTTGTGTCTACACAGCATGATGACTTTATAAAGAAAGCTGACGGTACAGATGATGACGAGGCTATGCTGGCAAAAATAAGAGAGGACGTGATAAACATCCTCATACCGAGAGTAAAGGCAGAACTTGGCGACAAGGTACTCGCACTGTTTAACGATGATATTAAATATTTTGTAAATCCTACGGGAAAATTTGTTATAGGTGGACCGCACGGAGATACCGGACTTACAGGAAGAAAGATTATCGTTGACACTTACGGTGGAAAAGGTGCACATGGCGGTGGTGCTTTCTCTGGTAAAGATTCAAGCAAAGTAGACCGTTCAGCAGCCTATGCTACGCGATATATAGCAAAGAATATGGTGGCAGCGGGTATAGCCGACGAGATGCTTGTGCAGGTAAGTTATGCCATCGGTGTTGCCGAGCCTGTAAGCATATATGTCAATACATACGGCAGAAGCCATGTGGACATGACCGACGGTGAAATTGCCAAGAGAATTTCAAAGCTCTTTGATCTCAGACCAAAGGCTATTGAGAAAGAGCTGAAACTACGTCAGCCTATGTATCTGGAAACAGCTGCATACGGGCATATGGGAAGAAAGTCGGAAACTGTGGAGAAAACATTTACCAGTCGCTATCATGAAACAAAAACGATGGAAGTGGAACTTTTCACCTGGGAGAAACTTGACCTTGTAGATAAAATTAAAAAGGAATTCGGATTGTAAACACCCACTTCGGATTATAAAAAATGTGATAAATCTCGGAGCTCTCTGAGACCTCGGCAAAATGAGTGTCGGGTTCTCCGAGTCCTCCGATTTTATATTTAAAAGAAATGTTACAGACAGATTCAATAGAAGCAAAGCATAAAGCCACGCACAGCGTGCAGATGATAGAGGAACACAAGGAAGATATGCCACGCCATCCGTATCAGGTGCTGCATGAACTGCCTAAAGATGCAACACCAGCACAGCAAGACTCTGCCCTGCAGACGGTTTATAGCAGTATGCCATATAAAAAGCAAGCTGCACCGCTTGATTCAACAAGCTTGCTGAATAGATGCAACGTTAAAACGAATATAGAAAAAGTGGAACTGCCACAATACTACAAGCAGAACTTTTTCTCTACCGACTCGTTGTGGCATCCGGAACTTAACGGAGGACGATACGGAATAGCAGGCGACCCTGTTCCATATACGATAAAGGGAGACAGCATGATTACAGCACTGTTGCTGTGCTGCTTCATAATGATGTTTGTGGCATTCTCAAAGTCAAGACTCTTCATAATGCGGCAGGCAAAATATTTCTTCAGAATACCGCGTCGCAATACTACAGGAATAACAGAAACTGCAAACGAGTTTAATTTCCAATTCTTTCTTGCTGCACAAACCTGTCTGCTGTTCTCGCTCGTGGCATTCTTCTTTGCCCAAGAGTATAATTCAGATACATTTCTCGTGTCGTCGCAATATCAGCTCATAGCAATGCTGTTTGGAGTATTCGTGGGCTATTTTGTGGTCAAGGCACTGCTGTATACTTTTGTAAACTGGGTATTCTTCGGTTGGAGACAGAATGAGCAATGGATGAAGTCGTTTTTGTTTGTCACTTCGGTAGAAGGAGTGGTGATGTTCCCGTTCGTGGTTTCGCAAGCATACTTCGGACTTCCGGTTAAAAGCACTATGCTTTATGTCGCTGCAGTCGTCATAATGTCGCGTTTATTGTCATTATACAAATGCTTTTTAATCTTTTTCAGACAGAAAGGCATTTATCTGCAAATAATTTTGTACTTTTGCGCCCTTGAAATAATGCCATTGCTCACACTGTGCGGTGTGCTTTCGGTAATGATAAGTTATTTGAATATAAATTTTTAGGGCAAAGATGATTAAGAAAATATTAGTTTCTCAACCCAAACCTACAAGCGAAAAATCACCTTATTACACAATCGCAGAGGATTTCGGAGTGGAGTTTGTATTCAGACCGTTTATAAAGGTAGAGGGACTCTCTTCTAAAGAATTCCGCCAGCAGAAAATAAGTATAACAAGCTTTACTGCTGTTGTGTTCACTTCTCGCCACGCTATCGACAACTTCTTCAAGATAGCAAAGGAAATGAGGTTTGAGATTCCAGACACAATGAAATATTTTTGTGTTACAGAGACTATTTCTCTGTATATTCAGAAATATGTGCAATATCGCAAACGCAAGGTCTTCTTTGGAAGCACAGGAAAAATTGACGACCTTGTTCCACTTATGATCAAGCATAAGACGGAGAAATATCTTGTTCCGCTGAGCGACGTGCATGACGACAGCGTGAAGAAAATGCTTGATGCCAAAGGGTTGCAACACTCGGAGTGTGTGATGTATCGTACTGTATGTAATGATTTGACACCAGAGGAAATAAAGAATTTTGACTATGACATGTGTGTGTTCTTTAGTCCATCAGGAGTAAGCGCATATAAAAAAGCGTTCCCTAATGGTGTGGAACCACCTATGAAGGTTGCCACTTTCGGACCGTCTACAGCCAAGGCTGCTCATGATGCCGGACTTGACGTGCTCGTTGAGGCTCCAACAGAAAAATATCCTTCGATGACAAGTGCGCTACGTCGCTTCCTCATTGATCAGGAAGAAGATTGATTGTATGGAATCAGAGAATAGAAACACTTTATGCAAGAATGAACGGCTGCATGGCAGAAATGCCGTGGATAGGCTGTTTAAAAAAGCAGGAAGCCACTCTATGGTGGCTTTCCCGCTGAGGGTGGTCTATATTCTGACGGAAAAAGAAAATACTGACGATGCAAGCGTGAAAATGCTTGTCAGTGTGCCGAAAAGGCATTTTAAAAGGGCTGTGAAACGAAACAGAGTGAAAAGACAGGTGAGAGAGGCTTACAGAAAAAATAAGCATGACTTGCTGAAAAATGTAGACTCTATGAAAAATAGGCTCCTTTCGCTTGCTTTTATCTGGCTTGATGATAATCTTCATTCATCAAAGGACGTAGAGAAAAAAGTTGAAAAACTTTTGGTTAGGGTAGGGGAGAAGGTATCTGCTGAAAATGAAAACAGAAAAACTGGTGTGCATACGGAAGCTGATTAGTAAAACTTGGCATACAGTTTCAAATGTAATGTCGTGGTTATTATGCTTGCCTATAGTTTTTTATCAAACATGTATTTCTCCGTTTACACCGCCGTCGTGCCGGTTTACCCCAACATGCTCTGAATATGCAAAACAAGCAATAAAAAAGCATGGACCGATAAAGGGATTGTATTTGGCAATAAGAAGATTGCTTAGATGTCATCCTTGGGGAGGCAGTGGATATGACCCTGTGCCATAATATTACAAGTGCAAGACGTAAACTTGCTAAACTAAAAAAGACATATCTGAAAAAACAATAAACAACAACAATATGGAAAAGAACTTTGTTGAAGAACTTAAATGGCGTGGTATGCTGGCACAGATAATGCCAGGCGCAGAGGAGTTGTTGCAAAAAGAAATGGTAACAGCATATCTCGGTACCGACCCTACTGCTGATTCGTTGCATATCGGGCATCTTTGCGGTATTATGATGTTGCGTCATCTTCAGCGTTGTGGACACAAGCCTATTATACTTGTGGGAGGAGCAACGGGAATGATTGGCGACCCATCAGGAAAAAGCCAAGAGCGCAATTTGCTTGACGACAAAACTCTATACCACAATCAGGAGGCTATAAAGAAACAAGTAAGCAAATTCCTCGATTTTGAAGGCTCTGAGCCTAATAAAGCGGAGATGGTGAATAACTATGACTGGATGAAAAATTTCACTTTCCTTGATTTTGCTCGTGAGATAGGAAAACATATCACCGTGAACTATATGATGGCTAAGGAGAGCGTGCAGCAGAGACTGAATGGAACTGCGCGTGACGGTCTTTCTTTTACTGAGTTTACATATCAGTTGCTTCAAGGATACGATTTCCTTTATCTATATCAGCATTACAACTGCAAAATGCAGCTCGGAGGTAATGATCAGTGGGGAAATATGACAACGGGAACTGAGCTTATTCGCCGCACATTAGGAAATGATGTTGAAACTTATGCCTTGACTTGTCCGCTTATAACAAAGGCTGACGGCAAGAAATTCGGAAAAACTGAAAGTGGAAATATATGGCTCGATCCAAAACGCACTTCTCCATATAAGTTCTATCAGTTTTGGCTAAATGTTAGCGACGACGATGCTGAAAGATATATAAAAATATTCACAAGTCTCGATAAAGAAACTATTGATGCTCTCGTTGAGGAGCATAAACAAGATCCTGGCAGAAGAATACTGCAGAAGAGATTGGCAGAGGAAACAACTGTTATGGTTCACTCTCGTGAGGCTCTTGATGCTGCTATTGAGGCTTCAAACATATTGTTTGGAAAATCTACAAAAGATAGCTTGCTAAAACTCGACGAGCAGACATTCCTTGATATCTTTGAAGGTGTGCCACAGTTTGAAGTCAGTAAGGATGTTCTCGGACAGCCAGCTGTCGAAATATTTACTCAGGCTGCACCTGTCTTTGCAAGTAAGGGTGAGATGAGAAAGTTGGTTCAAGGTGGTGGCGTTTCTCTAAATAAGGAGAAATTAGCAGCTTTTGACCGTGAAATAACATCAGAGGATCTTATAGATGGTAAGTATCTGCTTATGCAGCGTGGAAAGAAAAATTATTTCTTGCTGACGGTGAAATAACTGTTTGGAATTAATTTTATTAAGAATAAAGGGGAAAGGCAACAACCTAACAATATATTTGTGGGTTGTTGCCTTTTCTTCATCTATTAATAACTTATTCTTGTTTGGGCGAATATTTATAGCCTATCTCTGTCGCATTTCTCTTACCTTTCCCATTTCCATTTTTTGTCGCCTTTCTTGTGTTTCGGTGGCTTATTGTCAAATCGCTTGTCGTGTGGAGGAGGAGTACCGAATCTTCTGCCTGCATCTTCTTTGCCGAAATGTTTGTGTCCTCTTTGTTTGGGATATTTATTGTATATGTAGTGAATGTAACCAGCTTCGTTCCAACCGATGGGGCTGTAGAAATAACTTGAAGCCTTGTATCTTTTCCATTGAGAATCAGACAACATTTTTCTAAGTTTCTTGTTGCGGTGTTTCCATCCGTCAGCTTTAATATCGCGATAACTGTTGATACCATTCAGATAGTTCAGGTTTATTTGGAGAATTCCATTACGCTGAGAATTGCTTAATCCAAGTTCTGTAATCATCTTGTCGGTGATGAAACTTGCTTCTATATTTATGTTAGCAAGTTTCTGTGCTGATGCCGAAGATGCTATCATTAACGCTGCCATTATAGATAATATAGTCCTTTTCATAATTCAAAGTATTTAGCAGTTAATATTACGTTTAATTATTCTCTCTGTTCTTTGTTTTTTAAGCCTGTATTTGACTTTTGATGTTGCAAAGATAGTGGCATTTCTAAAAACATAAAAGGGAAAAACTATAAACATATATATGGTTTTCCCTATATTTACGTGGAAAATATATAACTTATCTCTCTTTTGTTTCATAAAAATTTGGTTATAGCATAAAAAAGCATTACCTTTGCAAAGCTTTAATACAATAAGTATGAGGATAGAGTTCCTCTGTTAAGTTTTGTCCTATGGTGTAATGGTAGCACTACAGTTTTTGGTTCTGTCAGTGGTGGTTCGAGTCCGCCTGGGACAACGAAAACGTCGAACGGAGTGATTTCGGTCGGCGTTTTTTTTATTATCAATATATTTATGTGACAATAAATATATGTATCTCAGATGGAAATTTTATTTTTATTGATATATATAAAGGGGATATGATACATTGAAAACTTGTTCTTTATATGTAGATTTTGGGAAATGTGTGTAAGTATTAATGTAATATATAATTTGCACAATTAGAGTATATATAATAAAAAAGGGGCTCCGCTGAGTCCCAATCTTTGTTAACCTTAAATCTAATACTATGAAAAACACGATGCAAAGTTATGAAGATTTTGTAATGTTGCAAAAGTAAAATACTTGTTTTTGCTTTTTTGTGAGTGAATATTGATATACGTCAACGTTTTTGTGTTCGTAAACAGCGTGTTTTATCATTGTTTTGTGGTATTTTTGCACATGATACATAGATGAGTTATGTAGATAATTACATATAGTAAAAATTCTAAAATATATAATATGAAGGAAATGGATTTTATTAATGAAAGTAAGAACCCGATGAAGAAATATATACTGTTTGTTTGTCTTGGCAATATTTGTCGTTCGCCAGCTGCAGAGGGAATTATGAAACAGATGGTGTATGATGATGCAGAGCTGAGAGGAGACATTGTTGTTGATTCTGCAGGAATTGGTAATTGGCATGTTGGACAGCTGCCAGATAAGCGCATGCGAGAACATGCTGCAGCACGAGGATATAATTTGACAAGCAGGGCAAGACAGATTTGTACAGAAGACTTTGACCGCTTTGATTATATTTTCGCCATGGATGAGCAAAATATATTGGATTTAAACAAATTGGCAAGAAATAATAGAGACAGAGAAAAAATTAATAATATTGCTGATTATATAACTGTCCATACTGAATATTCTTTTGTTCCTGATCCGTATTATGGTTCAGGTAAAGATTTTGATATTGCTCTCGATTTGATAGAAGATGCATGCTGTGGTATTATGAAAAAGTTAAAGGAAAGTATTTTTTAGTGGTTGATTTAAACTGTACAACTGATATTATGTGTTTGTCTTATGTTTCATTATGTGAAACATAGATATGGATTTTGCCATTCATAAAAGAGATAGTTTATTATAATTATTAGTATATACTTGTAAGTTTTATGGAAACCAAGCGTGAAAAATGTAATTGTTTTATGTGTAGACTTGATATATATCAAATAAAATAAACTTTATGCTAAAAAACATATCCTTTTATTGTGTGCGAGCACAAAAAAGTATACCTTTGCAACGTGTTCGGGAGAATACATTTTTCATAGGTTAGTAGTTTGATAGATTTAAGGTAAAGATTAT